>CAMWSA010000210.1 GCA_947176785.1 uncultured Lachnospiraceae bacterium | reverse complement strand
TAGAGAAACGGTACAATGTAATGGGACTTGCCTCCATTGAGGCTTTTGCCGGCATCAAGGGGGGAATGAACGGGAATTGTAAGGATGTCTATTTTCTCAGGGCAGCAGGCGTCAATCAGTCTTTTTCCAAAGATATCGCAGCTATGGATGAAACACAGACGAGCAGGATGTTGTTGGGACAGGGAATATACAACAGAGTAAGCGCATTTCCCAAAAATATTGAAGTGGGCAGTGCGGAGCGCTATATGGGCTGTTACCGGAACTGGCTGGATACAGGCAGGGAAAGGCTTTTTACCCTCAAACTGGATGAGAAGTCGGGCCTTGGGGAATTGCTTGGTGCTTCCTGCAAAAAAGTATTGGAGGTATACCATACCTGCAATCCGAAGAATGAATCTATTGAGAAGAATTTTGTTGTGAAAATGTTATTCTGGCTGGACGAACTGGCATTTGGATATCTGAAAGGGTGGAATCCGAGGCAGTCGATGAAATTTGTGGCCCAGGGCGTCACAAAGGGACAAGAATATTTTTTTTGCTATTTTCTTACGCTGTTGGGGATTGATGTCCTGCTGCTGCAGAATGAGGCGGATATTGATGAAAAGCTGGAAGCCCTGCAATTATCCCGACAAATTATCCTTGGTGAAAAGAGCGCCGTGGCTCTGGATGCCTATGACAGTCAAAAGTATGCGGTCGGGAAAGGAAATCCCGACAGGGTGTGTCAGGAAAGCGGACAGGTTCAAACACAGACAGAAGCCCGGATGCCCCGGGTAGTCATTCCGCCGGGCAGACACGGGACATCCGGAAATAGCAGCCAGGGGGCCGGGATGTCCGGCAATACAGGAGGAAATGCCGGGCAGAGTGCGGGCCAGGGAGCCGGGAAGCCCGGCAATACAGGAGGAAATGCCGGCCAGAGTACAAGATCAGGAGCCGGAAATGCAGGTCCGGGAATTGTGTCACGTAGTACGAAAGCGGCGGGGAGTTCCGGCGCAGGGCAGCGGGGAACCGGCAGCACGGCATCTTCGGCAGCAGGCGGTGCCAGGCCGGAGTTGGACTTTGAGGAATTGGCATTGAAAGCCTCCTCCGTGGTGATGATCTCCATTCACGATGGAAGAGGGGAAATCATAGGAAGCGGTTCGGGAATTATGATCGGCAGGGAAGGATATATTCTCACCAATAATCATGTGGCCAGAGGCGGCAGGTTTTATTCCGTAAGAATCGAGAATGATGATAACATGTACAGGACAGAGGAGATCATCAAGTACAATTCTCTTCTGGATCTGGCGGTGATCCGGATAGACCGTAAGCTGCAGCCCCTGACGGTTTACAGAGGCCGTAAGCCCCTGGTCAGAGGGCAGAAGGTGGTGGCCATCGGAAGCCCCCTGGGCCTGTTCAACTCCGTGTCCAACGGCATTATATCGGGATTCCGGAGAATGAACGATGTGGATATGATCCAGTTTACCGCACCTATTTCCCATGGCAGTTCAGGAGGAGCCGTCCTGAATATGTATGGGGAGGTAATTGGGGTCAGCACAGCCGGCATTGATGAGGGGCAGAATCTGAACCTGGCCGTGGGATATGAGTTTATTAATACTTTTGTAAAAGGATTTCTATAGTCGATAGTACACGCACAGGGAAATATACCTTTATACATAATTGCAGATGAACGGGGGTTTGTTCAGGCAGACTCCCAATATGCGGAAAAGAGGCAGACATATGAAAAACAATGGAAAAAAATTTAGGATATCATTTAACTCGCCCGTGATTCTGACTTTTACGATTTTATGCGCCATAACCCTTCTGCTGAACTGGATAACCAAGGGGTATACCAATGACCATTTCTTCAGCGTATTTCGTTCTTCCTGGGCGAATCCCCTTACATATGTGAGGTTGTTTGGACATATTGTGGGACATGCCGATTTAAACCATTTTGTGGGAAATATCATGTTGATTCTGGTGGTAGGCCCCATGCTGGAGGAAAAATACGGCTCTTCCAACATTGTATTTGTAATTTTGTCAACGGCGTTGGCCACGGGGCTTGCCCATGTGCTGTTTGTTCCGGGATATGGTCTGCTGGGAGCCAGCGGTGTGGTTTTTGCCTTTATCATGTTGTCTTCTTTCACTTGCATCAGGGAAAAGGAGATCCCGTTGACTTTCATATTGGTGGCAGTGCTGTATATTGGTGAGCAGGTCTACCAGGGACTGTTTGTGCAGAGCAACATTTCCAACCTCTCTCATATTCTGGGAGGTCTTGTGGGCTCGGGCCTTGGATATATCATGCATAAGAATAAAATGAATAAATATTAGGAAATCATTTGAAAACAGTGGCTGCCGGGACATATACGAACGGCCTAAAAGATTTTCCGCTTCCTGCATGCCCCATGCTGTAAAATCGGGCAGCATGTGACATGCAGGAAGGAAAAGCTAATCAGTCGTGGGTATAGCAACCGAAAAGGCAGTCACGGAACTGGGATAATATATGTTTGAACACAGAGCGCTTGGCAGCTTGGACGACTTTTTTTTGGAATATGGGAAACGCCGGGAACAGGGCATATTCTTTTACCGGATCAACGGGTATAATGACCCGATCCGGGAATTTCTTGTGCGCTATTATGAGGAGGCCAGAAAAACCGGTGTGGTGATCGAGGGGAAGATTCCCAATCCGGATGAGAAAAATCTGGCGTATTATGAAGAAATCATGGGGATGCAGTTTCAACTTAATATAGGATTTCTGCTAACCAGCCTGCAAAAATGGCTTCCAAGAATGAAGGAAGTCCAACGTAAAAATGTGGCGGATTCTATTTATGATACTTTGGACGGTATGCGCAGAGAAGGGAAAAACGACAATATGCTGCGCAATGCGTACATTAAGTTCATGTGCTGGCTGTATTACAAATTTGAGCGGGTTGTAAACCAGCTGGGAGAAAACCGCATTCCCAAAATCCTGTATGAGGGAAATATCAGCAACTATGAACTGAAATTTTTGTGTATCCTGTCCGGGGCAGGCTGCGATATTGTACTCCTGCAATATCAGGGGGACGGAGGCTACTGTGCGCTTGACCGGGATTCCCGTTTCTCCCGGAAACTGGAGTTGCCCGGCATGGGAGAGTTTCCCCAGGGATTTTGTATTAAGTCTTTAAGAAAAGAAATAGAAGAGAGAGAAAATGCAGAGAGGCTTTACGGCATGCCCCCCAAGCTGCGGAATTGTACCAATACGTGGATTGAGGGAAAGGGGCTTGCGGATGTACTCAGGCCGGTGCAGGCCAGGGGGCGGGATGAAAAGCTTTTTTATAACTGTTTCCTGCGAATGGAGGGGGTGGAGGACAAGCTGACTTATGTGAACGAACTTTACCACTTTCAGCTGGATATGGCCGGGGCAGGCAGAAATCTGGTCATCGTGGAATCGGAACTGATGCCGCCCTCCAACGAAGAGATCGGTGCCATCAGAAGAAAGCAGTATAGAGATGTGAATCAGATGGTGGCCGATCTGATCGGCAATATTATTCTGGCCTCCGAGGAACTTCAGAGAATCCTGCGGAAAGCATTTACCGATGTGGTGCTGGAGGAAGCAGGAGATGTGGCGGGCAATCTGAACAGGCTGACGAACAGGACAATATATCTGTTGTGCTGGCTGAAACGCTTTCAGGACGCCCTGTTTAAAAAGTGGGAAAGTCCCCAGGTGGCATGTTTCGTCTATCTGGGAGGGTGCAGGAATGAGAACGAGGCCCTTTTTCTGCGGTATCTGAGCAGACTGCCGGTGGATGTGGTGATTCTGGTCCCGGATCTGAATAAAAAATGCTGCCTGCAGGCCGACAGCTTATATGAGCTGCATTACAGCGAGTCCCTGCAGGTCACAAGATTTCCCAGAGAGCACGCAGATCTGCAGCTGTCAACCTCCGCATACCATGCGGAACGGGAACTGGATACCATTATGTACCAGGATACCGGGATGTACCGAAACCAACAATATCAGAAAGGGGTGTCTGCCACATTAAAGTCTATCTATGAGGAGATTGCCATTTTGTGGGATCAGGAGTTAAAATACAGGCCGAATTTCAGCGTGACGGACAACGTGGTGACAATGCCCGTGATCTACGCAAAAGTATCCGGGATAAAAGGGGGGCTGACAGAACCCTACTGGGCCGGGATTAAGAAGCTTATGACGCCGGATACCATGGTGATCAGGGGGGCACCGTATTTGCGGCCGAATAACCCCAATCCCGTCAGGGCACATGCCGCGGGATTCCTGAAAAACGGGAAACTGCAGAGGGAGAAAATAAAATCTCATTCCTGCTATACATATGGTGTTTTGCGGGAAGAGATGCAGGAGCATATGCTGGACAAGCTTCAGCTGCTGCTGGACCGTAAGATGATTAAGGGAATTTTTGAAAACGGGACGGAGTATACGGCAATCGCAACCGTGTTGAATCTGAACAAGGAAATGCAGCGGATGCTGCAAAAGTTTGATTTTACAAAAAAAAATCCCAAGCTTATATACATCAATACCTCGGATACGGCAATTTCCTTAGAGGACGGTATACTGACGGCATTCCTGAATCTGGTCGGGTTTGATATTGTCTTCTTTGTGCCCACCGGATATCAGTGTGCAGAGAGATATCTGAACAGCAAAAATCTGGAGGAGCATCAGATCGGGGAATATGTCTATGATCTGGTGATTCCCGATTTTGATACAATCCCTGAAAATACACGTCGTTCCTGGCGTGAGAAGATATTTAAGAGAGGAGACTAAGGCATGGCATTGGATTTCACTAAAACGACACAGCCCCCGGAGGTAATCACGGCACCGGACACAAAGAATGAATTGGCGGTGGTGGAGAGTTACGACATTGTCGCGGACAGGCAGCAGATGAACACGCAGCTTGTAAATTCCCCCGAGGTGGATGCATTGGTCAGCACCATTGAGATCGACAACCTGGAAAGCATTGTATCTTTTGGGGCGGAAGCCGCAGAGGGGATCTCCAGGGCGTCGGATGTGGTACTTAACAGTATGAACATGTCACAGCTGGATGAATCCAGCGAGATGTTAAATACGCTGGCCAAAATCATGCAGAAATTTGATATCGACGAGATCAAGGATAATCCCACTCTGTTCGGGAAGCTCTTTGGAAACCTGAGAAAACAGCTGGATAAGATTTTGAGCAAATACCATACTATGGGTGAGGAAGTAGACAAAATCTATGTACAGCTGAAACAGTATGAGTCTGAGATCAGGCAATCTAACCGCAAACTGGATCAGCTATTTGACGCCAATGTCGAATATTATCATCAGTTGGTGAAATATATTCTTGCAGGGGAGCAGGGATGCCGGGAGTTGGAAGAGCATATTGCGAAAAGGCAGAAGGACATGGAGACTACGGGAGATAACTCCATACAGTTCGAGCTGCAGACCCTGGAGCAGGCGCTTATGATGCTGGAACAGAGGACACAGGACCTGCGCACTGCGGAGAATGTGGCAATGCAGTCCGTTCCCATGATCAAGACCATGGAATTCACCAATATGAACCTGGTGAGGAAGATTAATTCGGCATTTATTATCACGCTGCCGGTGTTTAAACAGGCCCTGGCCCAGGCCATTATGCTGAAGCGCCAGCGGATTCAGGCGGATGCGATGACCGCGCTGGATGAAAAGACAAACGAGATGCTGATTAAAAACGCCCGCAATACGGTGGAGCAGTCCAAGATGACCGCTAAGATGGCCGCCGGAAGCTCCATCAAGATAGAGACCCTGGAAACCACCTGGAGGACGATTGTAAACGGAATCGACGAGACGCGCCAGATTCAGGAAAGAGCCAGAAAGCAGCGCGTGGAGGACCAGGCAAGGCTTGAGAAGATCAAGACGGAGTATAACCAGAAATATCATATATTTGATGCCAAATAGGCTCCGCAAGTGTGAATAAAAAAATTTTTTATATAAGGAGGGCAAATATATGCCGATCAATTTATCAAAAGGACAAAAGGTAGACCTGACAAAAGGAAATCCCGGCTTGAAGAAGATTATGGTAGGCTTGGGCTGGGATGTAAACGCTTTTGATTCGGGTGCGGATTTTGACCTGGATGCCGCCGCTTTTATGACAGGGGACAACGGCAAGTGTCCTACGGAGAAGGAGTTTATTTTCTATGGAAATCTGGAACATCCCAGCGGCGCTCTGAAGCATTTGGGCGATAATCTGACGGGAGAGGGTGAAGGGGACGATGAACAGATTCTGGTTGATCTGACCATGATCCCTGCCAACGTGTCCAAGGTTGCCTTTGCGGTCACTATTTATGAAGCGGATGTGAGACGACAGAATTTCGGGCAGGTCTCCAACGCATTTATTCGAATTGTGGATGAAATATCAGGGACGGAATTAATCCGGTATGACCTGGGCGAGGATTTCTCTATTGAGACGGCCATTGTGGTAGGTGAACTGTATAAAAATAACGGCGAGTGGAAATTCAATGCGATCGGCAGCGGTTTCCAGGGCGGGCTGGCAGCCTTGTGCGGTCATTATGGCATAGAAGTGGCATAAACCCCCCAGAGGACGCCAGGAGAAACAGAGCAGCAGGAGGAATTTATTATGTCAGTTTCTTTACAGAAAGGACAGAAAGTCAGTTTAACAAAAGGAAATCCGGGACTTCGCAAAGTGGTGGTAGGGCTTGGATGGGATGTGAACCAATATGA
>CAMWSA010000209.1 GCA_947176785.1 uncultured Lachnospiraceae bacterium | reverse complement strand
ATAATCAGACGTCTTGCGCCTGGCAGGAAGGAAAATCTAACCGCTCGTGAGTATAGCAAGCCTTTCCGCATCCGGGATCACTTTGCGCCGCCTACCAGATGATAGTAGGCTCTGGAAGTGATGCGGTATACCACCACATATCCCACGCCAAAGAGCAGATAAGCCAGTAGCGCTACCTGTACCAGCAGCCACAGATTATGGAAGTTCAGCAGCATCAGCCCCATATACAGGAACGGGAAGGCAAATCCCAGATGGATCCCGGCCACCAGAAGGGGCAGGAAAAATACGGTCATCACCTGACTGTTGATGGTCTTTTTGACCTCCTTCCTGGTCATGCCCACCTTTTGCAGGATCTCAAAGCGGCCCTGGTCCTCGTACCCCTCGGAGATCTGCTTATAATACATGATCAGCGTAGTGGCAAACACAAACACGATACTCAGCATGATCCCCAGGAAAAACAGGCCGCCATACATCTCCTGAAAGTCGCTGCGGTTCGCCGCCACAGACTCTACTCTGCTGTACATCGGAATCCCCTGCTGCGGCAGCAGGCCCAGCTTTTCCTGAATTTCGTAAAAGATTGTTCCCTGCTCTTCCACGGGACAGTCCAGATCAAAGCCATAGAGCCAGTCGTATTGCAGCAGCGGATAGCCATAGAAATTCGTCCATCCTGTCATGGGCCGGATAAAGCCTTCCACATCCTCCACAAAAAGAAACATGGAGGGGATAATCTGCATACTGTCCACACCGTTATCTACAAAGCTCTTTGCCATCCTGACCTGCCACTGCTGCTCTGTCCCCGCAAACTGCAGGCTGTCCTGGCGAAACCACATCTTGCTGGTATACATCAGCAGCTGCCCCGGCTCCAGAGTCTCCCGAGTTCCCATAAGACGGTTATAATCCGCCAGCGAGACCACAAATATCTGCCACATATTCCGATAGTCACTACCGTTCAGGGCATAGGCGGAAGTGCCGGTCTCCATAACACCGTCACAAAGAACCCCCTCCAAAGCCACATAGGAATATTCCAGAAAATTGTGGGCCACTGCCGTCTGCCTGTGGGCACCCAAAACTTCTTCGATGGCAGTGCGTATGGGCACATAGTTCTCCTCCCGCAGATCCTCATAACCGTTCGTCCGGTTATCCGTCATAATATTCCGGGGATACCGGGAGCGCAGGCTGCTCTCCTGTCCTCCATACAGACATACTGTGGAGGAAAGCATGACCAGCACCATGGTACACAGGATGCAGATGGATGCCAGCCCCGCGCCGTTCCGTTTCATGCGGTAGACCATGGAGGACACAGACACAAAATGGTTGGTTTTATAATAGTATCGCTTATTCTTTTGCAGCAGCCGGCAAAGGGCCACACTTCCCGCGATAAAAAGTAGATAAGTCCCTCCGATCACCAGCAGCACCGCCAGGAAAAACCACAGCATGGCCGCCACGGGATCCTCGATGGAAACTGCCAGATAGTAGGCGATACCCAGAAGCACGGCCCCGATAAGCGCCATTGGCCAGTTAGCCTTGGGCGGGCGCTCCCCCACATTCTCACTGCGAAGCAGCTGTATGGGGTCCGCCACATGGACCTGCCGCAGTGTCACTACCAGAATCAGCAGGAAAATAATCAGGTACAGAATCACGGTCTGCTTCACATTTTCCGGGTTGATCCGCATGGAGTAATTCACGTCTGCTTGTAGGATATAGTTCATCAACAGTTCCGCCAGCTTGGAAAAGAGAATTCCAAAAGCCAGGCCGGATATCAGACTGATGCAGATCACCATCGCACTCTCCCAGATCATGATCCGGGACAGATTCAGTTTATTCATGCCCAGGATGCTGTACAGCCCAAACTCTCTCTTGCGTCTGCGGATCAGGAAGGAGTGGGTATAGAACAGGAAAATGACAGAGAATGCGCCGATCACAAAGCGCCCCAGCGCCATAAACACTCCCACCACACTGCCTCCCCGCACATGACGCAGCAGGGAACTCGTATACAGATAACTCACGATATAATACATCATAATCATGCCCATGCCCGTCAGTAGGTAAGGGATGTAAAGCTCTTTATTTTTCCGAATGCCTGACCAGGCCAGGCGAGGGTAAAAACCGATCTTCATACCGTCCCCTCCTCTCCGGCAGAAGCCAGCCCTGGCCGGGAGGCTGCCGCCTGGGGCTGCGTTCCCATATCCCTCGAATGAGGGGTCGCCTGGGGCTGCGTCCCCACATCCCCCGGCTGGAGCAATGCCGTCTGGGGCTGCGTCCCCATGCGCCCCGGCTGGGTAGCCAGCAGCGTCAGGGTATCCGAGATCTTCTGGTACAGCTGTTCGTTGGTGCTGCTGCCCCGGTAGATCTGGTGGAACACTTCGCCGTCCCGAATGAAGAGTACCCGGCCCGCATGGCTGGCCGCCTTGACGGAATGGGTTACCATCAGGATGGTCTGACCGCCCCGGTTGATCCCTGCAAACAGGCGCAGCAGTTCGTCCGTGGCCCGGGAGTCCAATGCCCCTGTAGGCTCATCCGCCAGTATCAGCTTGGGGCTGGTGATCAGCGCCCTTGCCACCGCCGCCCTCTGCTTCTGGCCGCCGGATACCTCGTAGGGATACTTTTTCAGCAATTCCGTGATACCCAGTTCCTCGGCGATGGGCTGCAGCCGCACACGCATCTCTTCATGGCGCTTCCCTGCCAGCACCAGCGGCAGGTAAATATTGTCCTCCAGTGTAAAGGTGTCCAGCAGATTAAAGTCCTGGAACACAAATCCCAGGTTATCCCGCCGGAAGGCCGCCACTGCGGACTCCCTGATCCGCCCCAGATCCTGGCCTCCCAAAATCACGCTTCCCCCGGTGGGCTTATCCAGCGCCGCCAGAATATTCAGCAAAGTGGTCTTGCCGGAGCCGGACTCACCCATGATTGCCACATACTCTCCCTGCTCCACGCTGAAGGACACATTTTTCAGCGCCTCCACCCGGTTGCTTCCCAGACGGGTGGTATAGGTCTTTTTCACTTCTCTGACTTCCAAGATACTCATTTTTTACCTCCATATTCCCTGCTGCCGTTTTGATGTCTCTTTCCCGCTCTCCTCTTCCGGGAAGGCTTTCTTGAGGCCCCTCCACGGAAGTGTCTCATCAGGAAGCCTTTTGGGAGTTCTTCCGCAGGACAATTCTCTGCGCTTTCTCCTGCATTCGGATTTATCAGGCACGTATCCGACTGCTCAAAGGATCAAAGCCTCCCCTTTCCAAATCCGACGCCCCACATGGCAGCAGCTTCTTGCTTATGGATTCATTATAAAAAAACAGGAAAATGAGCGCCATCGAATCGGCTTACATTTTCCCGGGTAAATCTTACAGTTTTGTCACAAGTGTATCCGCCTGTAGTTTTTATTCCACCTCCAGTACCTCACGGCCCAGGCCGATGCGGATGGTGGTTCCCTCCCCCTGTACAGACTCCGCGGTGATGGTTGATTTAAGCCGGTCACAGATCTGCCTGCACAGATACAGCCCCAGGCCCGTTGCTTTCTTATCACTGCGCCCGTTGTAACCCGTGTATCC
This sequence comes from uncultured Lachnospiraceae bacterium, assembly GCA_947176785.1. Classification (GTDB taxonomy): domain Bacteria; phylum Bacillota; class Clostridia; order Lachnospirales; family Lachnospiraceae; genus Acetatifactor. The sequence continues at coordinate 3,145 of CAMWSA010000209.1, read as the reverse complement.
CTTTTCAAATATCCGGGGCAGATCCTCCGGTGCGATGCCGATGCCTGTATCCCGGATGCACAGGATACAGGGAGACTCCAGATAGATGCCAACGCTTCCCTCCCGGGTATATTTCAGGGCGTTGGACAATACCTGCTCCACTACGAAGGCCAGCCATTTCTCGTCCGTCAGTACCTGGCAGTCCATTTTTTGATAGTCCAGCGTCAAATGCCTGCGGATAAACTGGCCGGCGTATTTTTTGATACACCCGCGGAGCAGCCCGTCCAGATCCACCCTGGTAAACACATAGTCCGTCTCCCCGCTGCCCAGCCGCAGATAGGTCAGCACCATCTCCACATACTGTTCGATGCGCTGCAATTCCTCGCTGAGCCTGCGGGAGTCCTCCGTATCCTCCTGCTGCAGAAGCAGTCCCATGGCAGCGATGGGCGTCTTGATCTGGTGAACCCATGTGGTAAAATAATCCACCGTGTCCTGATGGCGGAATCTCATGACATCCTGCCGCCGCCTCTGCTCCAGCAGCAGCTGCCGCACCATCTCCCGGTAGATGCGGGCCTCCCAGTCCCCTCTCCCGCAGCCGGTTTCTCCCTGGCTGTAAAGCATCTCCTGCAGCAAATCCCAGGCACAGCCGTCTCCCTCCGCCAGCCGGAAATGCTCCCGAACACTTTCCTCCTCGCCGACTGTCCGGAAACGCCCGTCGGCACTTCCCTCTGCTGCCTGGAAATATGCGGGTTCCTTTCCCGGCAAAACTTCCTGGTCCAGTTCCAGCCCTGCGGCATCCAGCGTCTGCCGCAGGGCCGCATAACGCCGATAGGAAAAAGCCAGGTCAAAGCCCATGATCCCCAAGCCCGCCACCACGCATAGCAGCAGCGGATACTCAATCGCAGAGAGGGGCAGCCGGTAAAGTATGAAGATGACAGAAAAAATAACACAAAACAGCAGACAGGTCAAAATATGCCTTTTCTGCTGCCTGATATAGATCCATACAAATTGTCTCATAAACATGTCCTCATATCTGCACTCACGAAGGACCGGATTTTCCTTCCTACACGGCGCAGGTTATCCGATTATACATATGTTCCGTACAGGAATCGGAATATCTTAACGTTCGTTAGTAGATCTCCTTCAGCAGGCAAAACACATCTTCCCCGGAAATCCACAGACATATACGGGAAACCCCCGCCATTTTCTCCCGGCCATATGGCGCAGACAGATTTTCCGGCCGGCGCTTTCAGTCACAGACCAGATAACCCACCCCGAACCTGGTGGTGATAAAATCCTCCAGCCCTGCCGCCTCCAACTTCTTGCGCAGGCGGTTTACGTTGACTGTCAGGGTATTGTCGTCCACAAAGCTGTCGGTCTCCCACAGCTTTTCCATCAGCCGCTCCCTGCTTACCACCTGCCCCTTGCTCTCCATCAGGGACAGCAGGATCCGGTACTCATTCTTGCTCAAGGGAATCTGCTCCCCCTGGTAGGTCAGGGTGTTGTCCCCCGTGTTTAGCAGCGCCCCCCGATGCTCAAATACCGGCAGCGTGCCGCCGAAATCATAGGTTCTGCGCAGCATGGCCTGGATCTTGGAAATCAGCACGGTCATGTCAAAGGGTTTGCCGATAAAATCATCCCCGCCCATGTTCATGGCCATGACAATATTCATATTGTCCGAGGCGGAGGAGAGGAAAATGATCGGCACCTTGGACACCCGCCGGATCTCGCTGCACCAATAGTAGCCGTTATAAAAGGGCAGCATAATGTCCAGCAGCACCAGCTGGGGATCAAAAGCGGCAAACTCCTGCATCACCTTATGAAAATCCTCCACGCATCGAGGTTCCATATCCCAGCTGGCAATCTGCCGGGACAGGGACTGGGCGATTCCCTCGTCGTCCTCCACGATCAAGATTTTGTACATATACGCCTCCCTGACAGGGCTCTTTTTCTGCGCAGAGCCTTAACATCTTTGATTATCCTGCAAACTGGCTGTTGTAAAGGTTCCTGTAAAAGCCCCCCTGGGCCAGCAGGCTCTCGTGGCTGCCCTGCTCGATGATGTTGCCGTCCTTCATGACCAAAATGATATCCGCCTCCCGGATGGTGGACAGACGATGGGCCACGATAAAGCTGGTCCGGCCCTCCATCATTCGGGCAAAGGCTTTCTGAATCCGTATCTCGGTGCGGGTGTCTATGGAGGATGTGGCCTCGTCCAGGATCAGCATGGGCGGCAGGCACAGCATAACCCTGGCGATACACAGCAGCTGCTTCTGTCCCTGGGACAGGCTTCCCCCGTCCTCGGTGATCACCGTGTGATACCCCTCCGGCAGGCGCTTGATAAAGCTGTGGGCATGGGCGGCCCTGGCGGCGGCAATCACCTCTTCCTCCGTGGCCTGGGGCCTGCCCATGCGGATGTTGTCCAGGATCGTCCCGGCCCGCAGCCAGGTCTCCTGCAGCACCATGCCATAGCTGGTGCGCAGACTTCCCCGGGTCAAATCCCGGATATCGTTTCCATCCACCCTGATGCAGCCCTGATCCACATCATAGAACCGCATCAGCAGGTTGATAATGGTAGTTTTGCCGCAGCCTGTGGGGCCTACGATGGCTACCCTCTGGCCGGGCTTCACCGTCAGGTTAAAGTCCTGTATCAGCTTTTTGTCCGGCACATACTGGAAATACACATGCTCCAGCTGCACGTTGCCCCGGGCATCCGTAAGCACTCTGGCATTTTCCGCATCCGGCACCTGGGCCTTCTCCTCAATCAGTTCAAAGATCCGTGCGGCACAGGCGATGGCGTTCTGCAGCTCCGTGATCACGCCGGAGATCTCGTTAAAGGGTTTGGTATACTGGTTGGCATAACTCAAAAAGCAGGACAGCCTGCCCACGCTGATACCGCCCCTGATCGCCACCAGAGCGCCAAAGATCCCCACGCCCGCATACACCAGACTGTTGACAAAACGGGTACAGGGGTTGGTCAGGGAGGAATAAAAAATGGCTTTCAGGGAGCATTTCTCCAGTCTGCCGTTGATCTCCTTAAACTGCTCCGTCACGGCCTCCTCCCTGGAAAAGGTCTTTACAAGCTTCTGGTTGCCCACCATCTCCTCAATCAGCGCCGTCTGCTCCCCCCTGGTCTCGGACTGCTCCTTGAACATGGTGTAGGTCTTGG
>CAMWSA010000208.1 GCA_947176785.1 uncultured Lachnospiraceae bacterium | reverse complement strand
GACATATATATTCTGGTTTTCGGTGGCGGGATCCATGATCACCAGATCCCCATTTTCCCGGATTGTCATAACCTTGAGAGCAGTGGTGTTGGAACAGATATTTTGAGCCTTGCAGTCAAATATGTTCTCCTGGTCCCCGGATAAAGTGTTCCATCGGACGATTTTGTCGCCGCTGAAGTAGTACAGGTTGCCGGAGGTATCCATGCAGCTGTATTTCAGCGCCATTTGGGGACTCTTGCCCAGAGAACGCATTTCCCCGGCGGCGGGGGAATAGCCCCAGTAGGCGCTGGAGCGGTCCCCACTGTTTTGAGTGGTAAAAATGGGGAATCCCATGGAAGTTTTGCACAGGTAGGACGGTGAGGCTTCCCCGTCCTGCCCCATTTGGCACAGCAGTTCACCGGTGTCGCTGACCACCGCCAGCCGGCCATCCCGGATCAGGTAGCAGCATCCGTTGGGATCACACAGAAAATACTTCCTGGTGCTGTCCAGAATCGGTTCTGTCATTTCAGGGATTCCGGCTTCCGCCAGGGCGGGCAGCAGATCCAGTTTCCCCTGCACCCCGTCAGCCATATGGTAGAAGACCACAGTACAGCAGGCGAGAGGAGAACCGGATTTTCCGATACTGCAAAAAAGGAAAGCGGCCAGACGGTCGCCCGCCATGTCCATGTCCAGCAAAATGACATCTTCCGGCAGTTCCCATTGGGCGGGATCAAACTCCGCAGAGTAGCTTTGACCTGTCTGCGCGTCATACCAGTGCATACGGTACCAGGTTATGAAGTCGCCGTCGGCCACATTGCCGGAGCCGTACTGGGATCTGCTGTATAGTTTCCCGCCCGGGGCAGCGATCTCCATGGAATATACGAAGTCGTAATCCTTCTCCGGGAGGGTGACCCAGTCATCGTGGTACTCTGTCAGATACCACTGCGAACCCTCCGCCGCTTTTTGGGGTTCTGTGATCTGGTAGGTATCCCAGTCGATGGCCTGTGAGGGAGGGGCTGCGGAAACAGCGTCCTCCCCGGAAGCGCTTCCGTTTCCACAGCCAGCCAGGGAAACAACGGCAGCCAACAGAAGAGCGGGAAAATAACAGTGCTTTTTTTGACAATAATTCATCTTACAGCCTCCATATTTCTTTATAGTCCGTTTCAAATATCCTTTGCGACAATTGTTCATATTGTGTATTTCTTCCTTTTACAGGTTTGTCTGTGGAGCCGTTTAAAATATATTATATAAAAAAGAGGTGAAAAGGACAATAGAGAGGGAAAGTTTATACGGGTAATTGTTTAAGATTTATTTTAAGAATAGAAATAAATGGTTCACTGGAACTGCCTGCCACGATATGATAAAAGAAACCCGGATCTGAGAAACAGCAGATATGCCGGTGCGCATGGAGCCAATATATAATGAGATATGTGGGAATGGAGATATGGAGGGATAAGGGATGGGCCTTTCCGTAAACGGATAAGTCAATCATATGGCAGACGGGGCATGGCGTGACAGCTGTGCCCTGTCTGCTTTCTTTTTATCTTTTATCTTTCTTAAGAAATTCTTTGGATTTCCATGTCAGAAAACTTCAGAAGCCGGACGTATACTATCCTCAGATAAAAGATAAACCCTGGACGGAGGATGGACGGAGGATGGATAATCTTTAGACAGGAGGAATGGGCATGAGGAAAAAATATCTGACTATGGTGCTGGGCATCGGGGCGGTCATGGCAGTGTCTGCCATATGGCTGATAAACCGCCCGAAGACATTGGGCAATATTAACTGCTCAGTTTCTTCCCGGGAGCCGGCAACAAACACTTCCACGATCTCCTTTTGGGCGGAGGAGGGCGACCGGATCAGGTTTTACTTCGCCTCCGATATTGAGCAGGGAAATGTGGATATCGTCTTATATGATTCTGAGGGATATCAGGTGAAGGAATTGGATCAGGCAAAGGAACTGGTCACATATCTGACCATGCATTACGATGACACTTATACACTGGCGGCAGAATACACAGATTTTGCCGGAAGCTTCAAGGTGGAGGTTTTTGATGCGGACTGAGAAGCATACAGCGCCGAAACGCCGCACAAGAGCATAGACAGCCTGAAAGGCAGGAGGATATCAAAAACAGTCTTACAAAGGAATGATAAACAGGAGGCAGGAAAATGGATTACGCAGCAATTCTGGATGTATTTACGAAGTATGGGGCACTCGCCATCTTTGTGCTGGTGTTTTTGGAGTACATGAATTTGCCGGGGTTCCCGGCGGGGATCATCATGCCGCTGGCGGGAATTATGGCGGCGGGGGGCAATATCTCGTTCCCCTGGGTGATGGCCATCACGGTGGCGGCGGGCCTTCTGGGAAGTCTGGTGCTGTACGTGCTGGGATATACAGGCGGACGGTTCTTTCTGGAAAAATACATGAACAAATTTCCAAAACAGAGGCCAAGGATAGAGAAGTATCTGGCCTGGGTGCAGGAGAAGGGCGGTATGGGGCTGATTGCGGCCAAGCTGATCCCCATGATCCGCACGCTGGTGTCCATTCCCGCGGGAGTATTCCGGATGCGGATGGACAAGTATGTGATCTGTTCCACCATCGGAATATTTATATGGAATCTGCTTTTTGTGGGCGCGGGATATTTCTGCGGGGAGCAGGTACTCAGCTGGTTTGCCTGACGGGCATGGGGCAGCGCAAAGCTCCTTTATGCCTTAAGACTATGACAGCAGGGTGTCAGTATAGAAAATCGTGAAGAGAGGGTAGACAAAAATGAAAATAGCAATGATGACCAACAATTACAAACCCTATATCGGCGGAGTGCCAATCTCCATCGAGCGTCTGACGGAGGCCCTGCGTGTGCAGGGACATAAGGTGGTGGTGTTTGCGCCCAAATATAAGTTCCTGGGGGATGGGCAGGGGCAGGAGGAGGACGTGGTGCGCTACAGCACCCTGAGCCAGCATTTTTACAGTGATACGGTGCTGCCCAATCCTCTGGACCCGGTGCTGGAGGAGACCTTTGCCAGAGAGGATTTTGATGTGATCCATGTGCATCATCCCGTTCTGATCGGTAAGGTGGCTGCCCGGTTGTCCCAGAAGTATGACATTCCCCTGGTATATACTTATCACACCCAGTATGAACAATATCTGGACTATGCGGGTCCCATTCACTGGCTGAGCCGGGGAGCCGAGAAAGACAATCTGCTTGGCAGGCTTCGCTGCCGGGGCAGCCAGGCCATCAAACAGGAGCTGGCCCCCTGGTATCTCAGCGGCTTTATGAGGCGCTGCCATACCGTCATCGCTCCCACGGAGGGCATGAAGAGGACTTTCAACCTGCAATATGGATATACTTATAACTGCCAGGCGGATGTGGCAGTGCTGCCTACGGGGCTCAATCGGGAGAGTTATGAGGCCGACCCGGGTTCGGTCAGGGAGATCCGGCAGCGCTATGGCGATGGGGAGATGCCCCTGCTGGTCACGGTGTCCCGGCTGGGACATGAGAAAAACGTGCCCTTCCTGCTGCGGGGCATGGCACGGCTGAAGCGGTATCTGCCGGACTTCCGGCTTATGGTCATCGGGGACGGCCCCCAGCGGGAGGAGTATATGGATCTGTGCGAAGAACTGGATATCCGTCAGCAGATCTGTTTTCTGGGAAGCCTTCCCAATCAGGAGATTGCCGCCCATATGGCGGCTGCGGACTGCTTTGTGTTTGCATCCAAGACAGAGACCCAGGGGATTGTGATTTTAGAGGCAATGGCGGCCAAGACCCCGGTGGTGGCTCTGCGGGCTTCGGGCGTGGAGGATCTGGTGGAGGACGGCGTCAGCGGTTATCTGTGCCCGGAGGAGGAGGACGCTTTTGCGGAGCAGCTGCTGCGGGTATTACAGAATGAGCCTCTGCGGGACCGTCTGCGGATCGGCGCTTTTGAGGCGGCGCTTCAATATCGGGAAGATACAGTTGCGGAAAAGGCCGTCAGGATATATACTGATACCTGTAGGCAATACGCGATGGCACAGCCCGGTGCCCAGGTAAGGATATTCCGGGATCTGCGGGAGCGCCTGCGCATGCTGGGCTAATGGCATCAATGGGCTGCCTGCGAATGAATAACGAGGGAGAGTATGGAAAATGAATCAGCAAGAGTACAGTATCCTGGTAGTGGAGGACGACAGGGAGATACGGCAGGGGATTGAGATTTATCTGCGCAACCAGGGATATCAGGTCTATCAGGCGGCCAACGGTAAGGAGGGGCTGGAGATTGTCAAGAGCAGGGAACTGCATCTGGTGATCCTGGATGTGATGATGCCGGTGATGGACGGAATTACCATGCTGATGAAGACCAGGGATCTGGGATATGAATTTCCGGTGCTGATGCTGTCGGCAAAGTCCGAGGAAGTGGATAAGATCATGGGGCTTAACATGGGGGCGGATGATTACATCTCCAAGCCCTTTACCCCTCTGGAACTCCTGGCCAGAGTAAATTCCCATCTGCGGCGCTATGGCAAATATATGAGTGCTGTGAGCGGCGGGACGGCCCGGGAACATATCTATACCCTGGGCGGGCTGGAGTTGAATGAGGACAGTGTGGAACTGACCGTGGACGGGGAGCCGGTGAAGCTTACCCCCATGGAGTTTAAGATCGTCCAGCTGCTGATGAAAAATCCGGGCCGGGTGTTTTCGGCAGATGAGATCTATGAGCGGGTCTGGAATGAGAAGGCGGTCAACACGGACACCATCATGGTCCATGTGCGGAACATCCGGGAGAAGATTGAGATAGACCCCAAGAATCCCAAATACCTGAAAGTGGTCTGGGGCGTGGGGTATAAGATGGAGAAGCAGTAACAGGCTTTCATGCGGAAAGTCCGGTCTGATTAAGGGGATTATAACTATGATAAATGGGAAGCAGATAGCGGAGGATTTTCTGACGGGGCCAGGGAAGCAGGCAGGCTCAAAGCAGAAGAAAAAATGGCAGAACATATGGCGGCTGGGAGCGGTGCTGTCTCTGGCGGGTTCGCTGATCATGCTGATGCGTTATATGGATGTCTCCGAGATGTATCAGACAGAGCCTTCGGTGACAGATCTGTACAATGTGAAAATCTGTACCCGTTATAATTATGTGCTGTACCGCGACCTCTACAATATGGTCAACGAAAGGCATCTTACCTTTGATCAGTTATATGCCATACCCGGCGGGGAGGAGCAGGAACTGGATCTGAGCAGCAATCTGATAGAACAGGGCGCAGGCATCCTCATGGATTTCAGGGAGAACGGCGAAGCCGGCATGGAGGAGATACGGCAGCTATGGGAGGGGGTCATGCAGGAGTCCCTGGACAATGTATATACCCATCTGGGGGAGCGTCTGGAGTCCCTGAACCAAGATATGCAGGAGAATATGGGGGTTCTTGACTACTGGATGCAGGACCATGGGACGGGGGTCATTGTCACCAACACGTTGCAGACAGAAAAAGGGCAGGACTTCTCGACACAGGAGTATGCCGTATGGTTTCGGATGAACTATGACGCGGCGGGCAATCCTTCGGTCAAAGCAGTGATGGACCAGGATGCCAATACACTGACCAAGACGCTTTATGACAGCGCGCGTAAGGGTCTGTATGGATATTATGTGGAAGGGGGCCTTGCACAATATGTACCTGATCATATAGAGGTGGCAGGGGAGGAGTACGGCTATGTGGGAAACGCCGTCTCGGATTCCGCCTTTATCAGTCAGCTGGAGCAGCGGGCGCGCAGCTATGGCGGCCCCAGAGACTGTACGGTCATCTATGGGATCAAGCGCAGCCAGTGGGAAACCCTGGTGAATAACTACCGGGCGCAAAACGATTATGTGGATATCTACAGAGAGTACAGATACGGCGGGCTGGGCAGTATTTTTCTTGCCATTGCCGCAGTGCTTCTGGGCCTGGGATTTTTCTACGGCAATCCCCGCAAGGAGGAGAAAAGGCTTCTGCGGCATTTCCGCCGTGCCCCGGCGGAGGCGGTGTTGGCGGGAGCGGCAGTGCTGTTTTTGGGCATGGATGCCCAGGTCACGACTTGGGCAACCCGGTTATACCTGTATTATAACCCCTATTATTATCTTCACACAAGCCCTCGATGGAGTTGGGGGGATATTCTGGCCTATGGCCTGAATATGTTGGTGGTGGCGGGCCTGTTTTTTGCCGCATGGTATGTGGGCTGCTGCCTGGGAGAGGTGCGCAGGCTGGGGATCAGGGGATACCTGCACAGGCGTATGATATGCTCCCGGGCATGGAACTGGTGTAAAGGGTGCGTACGGCAGTACTATCAGACTCTTGTGAATGTGGACATCACCAGGGATTCCCGCAGGCAGGTAATCAAGCTGCTAATTATTAACGGAGTCGTCGTCCTGCTGCTCTGCACCTTATGGGTGGCAGGGTGGTTCGGAGTGGTCATCTATTCCCTGCTGCTGTATATTGTGATAAAGAAATATATCAGCGATCTGCAGAAGAAGTACAGCATTCTGCTGCGGGCCACCAATGAGATAGCAAACGGCAATCTGGAGGTAAAGATAACGGAGCATTTAGGTGTGTTTGAACCCTTTAAACCTCAGATTTACCAGATTGAGGAAGGGTTTCAGAAAGCAGTGGCGGAGGAGGTGAAGAGCCAGCGTATGAAGACGGAACTGATTACCAATGTATCGCATGATCTGAAGACGCCCCTGACGGCGATTATCACATATGTAAACC
>CAMWSA010000207.1 GCA_947176785.1 uncultured Lachnospiraceae bacterium | reverse complement strand
GATACAGACGAATCGCATGAGCTGGTACAGCTTTTAAGGCTGCTCTAATGCGATAGCGACACACTGAATAATATGGATTTTATTGGCAAAACAAGTTGTCCGATGGCTCTTTTTATTTTCAAACTATCGTTATTCACATCTTTATGATAATTCTATATTTTTTCGAAAAAGGATATTCTCCTAAATGATTTCTTACAGCTGGAAAAGGTACGGTGCTTTATAAAATGACGCTTGATGTTATCCGGCTGACTGCATATAATGATACCGGTAAAGAATGAAAAAACAGGGTATGAAAGGCATACAAGAACAGACCTATCAAGGCTCAGCCATATATTCTGCTTCCCCAAAACACAAAAATTTTTATAGCAGCAATCGAGTTTGGGATAATTCTGCAACATTTGGATTTTATGATGCTGGTAAAACCAAGAAAAGGAAGTTGTTATATGAGGAAAATTATTATTATTGAAGATGACACAATATTGAACAAAACCCTTGCCTATAACCTTGTTTCAGACGGTTATGAGGTGGTTTCCGCCTATACCTGTTCCAAGGCAAGAGAACTGCTGGAAGATAATTACGATTTGGCATTGTTAGACATCAATATGCCGGACGGAAGTGGGCTTGACCTATGTACAGAAATAAAAAAACAAAGCCCCCAAACATATATTATCTTTCTAACCGCCAATGACAGGGAAAGCGATATGCTAAAAGGCTATGAGGTGGGAGGCGCGGATTATTTTACCAAGCCTTTTTCAGTGGCGGTACTCTGCAGGAAGATTGCTGCTGTATTTGAGAACATAGAGCAACATCACCCACGCCATGACTTATATGAGGATGGATTTCTGTATATCGATTTTTCTGAACAGACTGCGACACTGGACGGAAAAAACATAGATTTCACCCCAAAGGAATACCGCACTTTATTATTGTTCGTAACGAACAGCAGGCTGATCCTGACAAAAACGCAGCTTTTAGAAAAGCTGTGGGACGTTGACGGAAACTTTGTGGATGAGCATACCCTGACTACCATAATCAGCCGCATCCGCAAGAAGATTGAATTGGACGGACACAAATATATCAAGACGGCTTATGGCATGGGCTATCAGTGGATTGGGGGCGGGATGGAATGAAACTGCAAAATTTATCAATAAGGAGATTCCTGCTGATACTGGCAGTCGGTGTGACCATTACCGCTGCCTGTTTGATAGCTATTTGCTGTCTGATGACTGGCAGCGGGATCTTTGCCCTGTATGGAGCGCTTCTGACTGCTGCCATGTTTGTATGGGGTATGGTCTTTTTGAAATTTTTTCAAAGAAAGCTGACGGAGTTTACAAACAGCTTATGCCGGACGCTGGATGGGATGGTGGACGGCGGTGAAAGGCCACAGGTAGATATGGAAGCGGAAACTTCCCTGGCCCGCGTATCACATCGGTTGGAACGGCTCTACAATATCATGCAGATGAACCGCCGCAAGGTGGAGGAAGAAAAGGCGGAATTGCAGATCCTTGTGTCGGACATTTCACATCAGACAAAAACATCGATTGCAAACCTCAAAATGATAAATGACACCTTGCAGACCCGGAAGATGCCGGAGGAAAAACAGCAGGAATTTTTGCAGGTATCGGGGAGCCAGCTTGATAAACTGGATTTTCTGATACAGGCAATGGTAAAGGCTTCCCGACTGGAAACAGGTGTGATTACCCTCGAAAAGAAACAGGCGCGATTTACAGAGACGCTGACTGCCGCATTAAACGGTATTCTTGCACCGATGGAGAAAAAGCAGATTTCCCTGTCGGTGGATTGCCCTGATAGCTTTTCTTTCCTACATGACAGTCGCTGGACGGCGGAAGCCTTGTATAACATTTTGGATAATGCAGTAAAATATACCCCTGCCTGTGGCAGCATCCGTGTGACTGTAAAGGAATGGGAAATGTATTTTAAGATTGACATTACAGATACAGGCAAAGGCATTCCCGAAAAGGAGCAGGCGGCAATCTTCAAACGCTTTTACCGAGAGGATGCGGTGCATGGTATAGACGGGATCGGCATTGGCCTCTATCTTGCCCGCGAGATTGTTACCATGCAGGGGGGCTATATTAAGGTTTCTTCTGTTTCCGGGGCAGGTTCTACGTTCTCTGTTTTTCTTCCAAAGAAATGAAATGTCCTAAAATTGAAGCAATTCAAAGGGGATTTTCATATGTTTTAGGACATTTCTGCAACATTTCAATTTTATGATAGGCCTGTCAAATAGTGGCGGCGGCAGCCACATGAAAGAAAGGCGGTATTTGTATGAGTATCTTACAGACAGCAGATTTGAAAAAATATTATGGAACGGAGCCGAACATTACCCGTGCACTTGATGGCGTGGATTTTTGCGTGGAACAGGGTGAGTTTGTGGCAGTGGTCGGTACATCCGGAAGTGGAAAATCTACCCTGCTCCATATGGTAGGCGGGCTTGATGTCCCGACATCAGGCTCTGTCCGTGTGAAGGATAAGGAACTGGCCAAGATGAATGATGAGCAGCTTACCATTTTCCGCCGCCGTAATATCGGCTTTATTTTCCAGAACTATAATCTTGTACCGATTTTGAATGTGTATGAGAATATCATCCTTCCGGTGGAACTTGACGGAGATACAGTGGACAAGAATTTTATGGACGGGGTAGTTTCGATGTTGGGACTGGAGGATAAGCTGCAAAATATGCCGAACAATCTTTCCGGTGGCCAGCAGCAGCGGGTAGCAATTGCCCGCGCCCTGATCACAAAGCCTGCAGTCGTATTGGCGGATGAACCGACAGGGAATCTTGACAGCCGCACCAGTGCCGATGTCCTGGGGCTGCTGCAGCGGACGAGCAACGAATTTAACCAGACAGTCGTAATGATTACCCACAACAACGACATCGCACAGCTTGCTGACCGTATTGTACGGATTGAAGACGGCAGGATTACAGGCTGAGGAGGTGATAAGGAATGAATCTGCCATTTGATAATGATACCAGGACTATTGTGCAAAAGCTGGCTAAAAAGAATCTGAAAGCGGACAAGACCAGAAATGTGCTTATCATAATTACGATTGCTTTGGCTGTCTGTCTTATCATGGCAACGATACTGTATTTCCTTGGCGGACAAAGAGCCTCCCGGAATAGCGCCGAAGGAATGTATCAGGCGAATATAAGTGAGCTTGATGATGAAACGGCCCACGTAATCCAGAATGATGACCGGGTTTTAGCGGGGTTCAGCTATTTGATGGGGATGATCGATTATGGAGAATACAAGGTTACTGTGCGCTCTATGGACGAAAATCTCATGCAGCTGGCAAAATACCCAGCCATAGACGGCAGACTGCCGGAAACCGAAAATGAGGTGGCCGTAACGCAGGCGTTTTTAGATAGAAAAGGTTTATCCAGCGGGATAGGCGATACAATTCGGTTGAGCTTGACGGGTGATGAGCAGAGTTACACGTTGTGCGGCATTTTGCCTGTTACGGAATCTAACTATGCAATCTATGTGACACCTTCTTTTGTTAAAAACAATGCTGAAAGACCCATGTACAGCGCATATATCCATGCGAAAGGAACTGATGCCCTTTCCGAAGAAGGTCTTAAAAAATATATTCAGGGATTAGCAGGAGAGTGGGGAATTGAATTAAGGGACGTTGATTTTTCCAGTTATTATTTTTCCCTCATTCGGCAAAGAAGTTTTGAATATATGACAATCATCACATTTGTTATTTTGATCGTGGCTTTGGCGTGTGCGCTTGTAATATATAGCTTGTTTTTTGTTTCTATCATCAGAAAAACAAATGAGTACGGAAGACTAAGGACGATTGGCACTACGAGCCGTCAAATCCGGCAGATCGTAATGAAAGAAGGCCGCAGATTGTCAGTTACCGCTATTCCAATAGGGCTGGCAGTTGGATCGGCTGCCGGATATGTGCTTGTCCCAAATGGGTGGGCTGCATCTACAGTGCTGATTGTAGGGGCCTTTGTTGCGCTCCTGATGTATTTGTGTGTCATGCTTACAATCAGACGCCCTGCTAAACTGGCATCCAAAGTTACACCGATTGAGGCCATCCGGTATTCTGCTGGAAATGAAGAAGTAATTGCCAAAAGCACAAAGAGATTAAAACGTTCTTTGTCCAGCAGTAAATTGGCACTCATCAATTTCTTGCGCAATAAAAAGAAAACAGTATTGACGGTAGCTTCATTGGGTGTATGCGGCATTTTGTTGATGACAAGTTCAGCCTATTTCAATTCCATCGACCCGGTGAAAGTGGCTCGCGGAGTGTTCCCATACGGCAGAGTCCGAATCGAACTTGGTGACTATGGATCACAGTCTCACAACAGCAAACAATTCGTTGAACTTCAAAGAGACAATCCATTATCATCCGATTTAATCCGGCAGCTTGCGGCTATCCCCGGCGTAAAGGATATGCGGGTATATAGAGGAACGGTCTTAAATGTTACCACTCCAACAGGATATGAGAATCCTTTTCTTGCAGATGCCATTTCGATAGACAGGCAGGCATTTTTAGAAGAATATCTGGTTGCGGGAACAGTTGATTTGCAGGAACTGATAGAGAACAGCGGCATTGTTATAAAGCAGTTAGATCAATGGACGAAACTTTTTGGCTGGGAGGCAGCTATTGGAGATAAAGTAACGATCCAAGCCGGTTCGGGAGAGCGCATAGAAGTTACTGTTATGGGAATTGTCGATGGAAACATTCCGTATGGCGGCTATGAGTTGTTGTTTATGCCATTGGAAACATTATCTGCGCTTATGCCGGCTGAGAATTTGAATTATCAGGTGCTTCTTGATACAGAAGATAGTGATTGGGAGCAGGTGCGCGAGGCAGTACGGACAATTCTCCCGGCAAATGCACGGGTATACGTTACCACATTAAATGCATGGGCAGAAAACTATCAGGACTTGTTGGAAAATTACCGCACCCCTGTTTATATTTTCGTTCTGTTTATTGGTGTTTTCGGTGTGCTTAATCTACTGAATACGCTTATCACAAACATACTAACCCGCAAACGGGAATTGGGAATATTACAGGCTGTAGGCATGAGCAATCGTCAAATATCAAAGCTGCTGCTAACCGAAGGTTTGCTCTATACGCTGGGCGTATTTATACTTTCCATTTCATTCGGAACTCTTTTAGGTATTCTTGTGTGCAAGGTATTTAGTGCAATGAGTGTGTTTGGGGAAGTAAGTTACCAGTTTCCAACATGGGAAATGGCAGGCTTTTTTATCCTGATGCTGATTATTCAGGTTGTTTTCTCAATTATAACAATAAAACAGCTAAGAAAACAATCACTGGCAGAGCAGATACGTGAACTTGCGTAATTTTATGCAGCGCCAGAGGAGCCTTGTGGGTGGAATTGCTGGCACGTTCAGGAGATGGAATGATGCAAGGAAAAGGGAGAATGGAATAAGCAGAAGCGGTGAGGATATCAAAAAAGCCTCCTGTGATACAATGAGTAAGGTGTTGCAAGCCAAACTCAAAGAACAGGAGGCATCCAATATCCTCTTTGAAACAGGGCTCCGCATTGCAGAGTTTTGCGGACTTACCACGGATAAGGCGGATATGGATAAAAGAATGATCAAAATAGACTGTCAGCTTCATAAAGATAAAAATGGATATTACCTGGAACCGCCCAAAACAGCATACGTTCGCCACTTCTATGGCGGTAAAGGGACTGAATCCAGCAGTCCTGAAACAGATCATGGGGCATGATGACATATCCATCACATTTGCGATCTATACCCATTTGAAGGATGATGATTCCATGGGTGAATTGAAGAGGCTTGGATTGGCAGATAAAAATATGTCGGGGGATACTTCAAAGATCATAGAGTTTTAAAACTGGAGTGCCTGACCTGGGAAAAGGACCATGGATATTTTGTATATCCAGAGTCCTTTTTTTCGTTTGATTCAGGCAAAATAATCCTTTGAGCATTCGAAAATACATAATATACTAACAATGTATAGCGGCATTGGCTCTCCGACTATAAGGGATATACACTGTGAGTGTTAAGAGAAGAGACAGGAAAAACAAGATACTCAGAGATGGAGAGGCACAATGCAAAGATGGGCAGATGCCAAAGGTCACACCTCATGTGTGCAGACATACTTACTGCAGCAACTGTGCAAGGGCAGGTATGACCCCAAAAACATTACAGTATCTGAGGGGGCATTCTGATATTGGGGTTACACTGAATGTTTACACGCATTTGGGATATGAGGATGCGAAGGAAGAATTATCAAGGATCAATATGGCAGGAACTTTCCAAAGCCACGCCTGCAGAAAACAGGCATAATGGCAGAAAATTAAGTCGGTGGTTCTGAAAACCTATATACTATAATGGTTCAGATGATGATTATGCTACCCAAAATCGGCATATATTGGGGTTGGTAAAATGCAAATAAGAGGGTCAATTTACCAACATTTTTACCAATATTGAGTGCGCCAATATGCCATGATATATCAACTTATGGTAAACCAAAGGAATTTGACTGATAAGCCAAAACCTTGATTTTATAAGGAATATCAACATTTTCAAGGAGCTTCCTGTATAATTCAAGTATAGGGAATTCCAAGAAAGAAGGTTGAGAAAAAAATACCTCAGAGTAAAATAAGATTACTGACTTCGGACGGTTAGTAAAAATCTTATTGAACAGAGAGGTATCTAAAATGAATTGTAACACAC
>CAMWSA010000206.1 GCA_947176785.1 uncultured Lachnospiraceae bacterium | reverse complement strand
TGGCGGTCTATCTCTTGTTTTCGGTTGCTTGCTTCTTTACCGTACATGAGCATTAGCATATAGCATAAAGGTCAAGAAATGGTCAAAACCATCCAATTTATTTTTGATGTTTAACCGGGATTCCCGATTCCCTTTTGCATTATAACCGCGAGGTTCCGTGATGGAGCTGACCACTTCTCCGCTCGGCACACACCCAAAAGCACCCACCGAAACGGTGGATGCTCCTGACAGTATGCCTATATGCGGAATGAATCCCTATTTGCAGATCACCGGCTGGTCCAGATACTCCGTCTTGATCACGATATAGGGGTAGGATGGCACCCTGTTCCCCTTTTCGGCCACGTCAGGCCCCAGAAGGGTGGTCTGGACATAGACTGCCTCCTCGGTGAGATAGAGTTCGTCAACAGTGATGCTGTAGCCGCCGGTATCCTGCTGGCCATAGCCCACACATATGTACAGGTTCTCATTGTCGGAATAGGTCATTTTAAACGCCTCGGTCTTGCGTTCCTCTATCATGGTGGCCAGCTCCGCAGGCACCAGTTCCTCTCCCAGTATGGTAAAATCCAAATCCCGAAGCTTTACCTCCTCCGTACTCATCAGGCTGCATCCGCACAGGCCAAACAACGCCCCCAGGCATAACAGCCATGCAAAAATCCTCTTTCCCATCTTTTTTCGTCCCGGTTGTTTTAATTTAACTTATGTACACATATGCTAAAATATGCTATACTGGGATGAATTCCACCAAATGACATTGAAATTTTCACATATACTTACGAGCGGTTAGCTTTTCCTTCCTGCATGTCCCATGCTGCCTGCTTTTGCGGCGCGTGCGGGAATTGGAGAATCTAAGCGGTTGTCAGTATAACTACGGATTACCAGGAGGACCTATGATTAGATTGATACTTGTGTTACTGTTTGTTCTTTTGTTTCTGATATTGTCAACGCCCCTGATGCTGATCGAGTGGATCATCGGCAAATTCAACCGCCCTCTCAAGGACAGAAGCTCCCTTGCCATCGTCAACTGGGCCTTCCGCTGGGTGATCCGCCTGTCCGGCACCAGGGTCATTGTCAAGGGGGAGGAGAATGTCCCCCTTGACACAGCCGTGCTGTATGTCGGCAATCACCGCAGCTATTATGACATTATCCTGACCTATGTCAGAGTACCCCGGCCCACCGGCTATGTAGCCAAGCGGGAAATGCTGCGCTATCCCCTGCTCAATGTATGGATGCATTTCCTCCACTGCCTGTTTCTGGATCGCAGCGACTTAAAGAAGGGCTTAAAGACCATATTGGAGGGTGTGGAAAAAGTGAAGTCCGGTATCTCTGTCTGCATATTTCCGGAAGGGACCCGCAACGGTACGGACCAGGATTTCCTGCCCTTCCACGAGGGAAGCTTTAAGATCGCAGAAAAGGCCAAAGCCCCCATTCTCCCCATCACCATGGCGGGCACCAACGCTATCTTTGAAGACCATCTGCCCCGGATCAAAAAGCAGACCGTTATTATCGAGTATGGCAAACCTATTGACATCCAGGCCCTGGACAAGGATACCCGCAAAAACTTAAGCGATTATGTACAGGGCATCATGGCAGAGGCATACCACCGCAATTTAAGGGAATTGGAGGAAGCAGGGAAGCTGGCAGCGCACTGACACAGCTCACACCCGCTGTCCGATTATGCAGCATGTGCCGGAACCGGAAAATCTCTGCGCACGTGGGTATAATCCTGTTATCCCTTGGCCCCTTTGACGCCGCCCCCCAGCTTTACCCCGGCCAACACGTTCGTCTCGAAGGAGAAGGTCAGCTTTTCGTTCTCCCGGTGGCGCTTTAAGGCCAGCTGGATCATGCGCTCCAGCAGTTCCGGATACTTAATGCCCATGGGCTCCCATAGATAGAAGGCCAGGGAGCCGGGAATCGTGTTGATCTCGTTTAAGTATACCCTGTCGGTGTCCCTGTCTATCATAAAGTCAATGCGGGCCACACCGCTGCAGCCCAGGCATTTAAACGCCTTCACCGCCATCTGCCGGATCTCCTCACGGCGCTCTCCGGATATGTTGGCCGGTATGGCGCGGCTCAGGCTGGCCATACCCTTGGAAGCGCCCTTGCTCTTGCCCCCGCCGATGTATTTGTCCTCATAGGTCAGGATTTCCTCCGCGTTCAGAGGTTCCTCGCACTCGGAAGCCTCCGCCTCCAGTTCGTCTCCCAGCACGGCACAGTTGATCTCCTTAAGGTGCTGTATGGCAGGCTCCACCAGCACCTTCCGGGAAAAGGTGAATGCCAGGCCAAGCGCCTCCTCCAGCCCTTCCCTGTTGTCCGCCTTGCTGATGCCCACGCTGGAGCCCAGATTGACAGGCTTGACGATAACCGGATAGGGGAACCTTCCCTCTATCCGGTCCATCAGATTCTCCACGTCCTCAAAATCCACCAGATTATAGCAGACGCAATCCAGCACCGGAATGTCGTTGTCCCTGAACACAGTCTTCATCACATACTTATTCATGCCCACCGCAGAGGAAAGCACATCACAGCCCACATAGGGAAGCCCCAGTGTCTGGAGATAGCCCTGCAGGGTGCCGTCCTCCACATTGGTGCCATGCACAATAGGGAATGCCACATCAATGCTGCCCAGCACATTGTTGCCCAGCTTCTTCATGGGATAGCGCACCATATTCACCCTGCCGTCCTCGTGAAGCAGCACCACCCGGACGCTCTCTTTTAACAGCAGGGGAATGTCCTTGTAGCGTTCGATGTTGCCGATCTGTTCTCCCGTGTAGAACTCTCCCGTCTTGGTCATATACAGGGGAATGACCTCATATTTCTCCCGGTTCATGTACTCACATGCCTGCAGGGCCGAGATGATGGAAATCTCATGCTCCACGCTTTTCCCCCCAAAAATAACTGCCAACTTAACTTTCATAATATGCCTCCTGTTCCAAGTACCGAGTCAGCCCTGCCAGTACGCTGTCCGGGCAGATGCCGCCCGTTTTACAAATAATTATCCGGCAGATCGTTTTCCAGCAGCACGATCAGCTTCTGGCTTGTGACGATGCCGTACACATATTTCATGGCATCCTGCAGGTTTTCCGCCACATAGAAATGTTCCCTGTCAAAATCCGTGTCCGACACACCTCTCTGTATACTCTCCGTCTGCCTGCGCCCCACCAGCACAATGTAGTCACAATACTGCGTGGCCTCCCTGCCAAGCTCATAATTGTAATGATCCTCCTGCTCCCCCAGTTCCACCATGCCCGGGGTCACCAGCACCCGCACCCCCTGGAACATACCCAGCGTCCTGAGTGCCATGTGGGCACCGTTGGGGTTGGAATTGTAGGCATCGTCAATGATGACCGTGTTGCCCTTTGCAATGGGCTGCAGCCGGTGGGGCGCCCCCTCCAGCCTGCGCACCGGTATTTTCAGCTTATCCAGAGGAATCCCCAGTTCATGGGACACCGCAATGGCCCCGGTAATGTTGATCACATTGTGTTCGCCAAGGAGCCGGGTGGTAAACTCCTCCCTGCTGCCGTCCGGGGCCTGCACTGTGAACCGGGTTCCCTTCTCACTGTATTCCAGGTCATAAGCCCGGTAGGCATTACCCTCCTCCAGGCCGTAGGTAATGGCGTCCCCGTCCACCCCATACTGCTTTACAAACTCGTTGTCACCGTTGACAAACCGGGGGCCGCCCGCAGGCAGCGCGTCAAACAACTCCCTCTTGGTGCCCACAATATGGTCCAGGGTCCTGAAGGTCTCCAAATGCTGGTAACCCAGCGAAGTGATCACGCCCATCTGGGGGTCTACGATATCGCATATCTCCTTGATATCCCCCACATGCCTTGCCCCCATCTCACACAGGAAAATCTCGTGGGTAGCCTTCAGGCTTCCCCTGATGGTTTTCACAACACCCATGGGCGTATTAAAACTCTCCGGGGTCATCAGTACATCATACCGGGCACCCAGCAGCGTGTGGAGATAATACTTCACACTGGTCTTGCCATAGCTGCCGGTGATGCCGATGATCTTCAGATCCGGACATGCCTTCAGCATCCGCCGGGCATCCCGGATATAATATTGGTTAATGCCTTTCTCGATGGGCCTGTTGGCCAGATTGGCCAGCAGCACCATATAAGGGACCAACATGGCTCCCGCCAGCGCCATACCCAGCAGCAGCCACCAGGAAACCCCCGCAATAAGCAGCGCCGCCAGAGCGGCCAGCGCATACAGTACCGCCGTGGAGACAATCAGGCGTTTAACCCGGGCGGTGATCACCAGCTTTTTCTTGGCGGCCCTGGGCCAGTACAGCATCGCCAGCAGAATTAAAAAGAGCCAGGCCCATATCAGGATCACTGTCACCGCCGCCAGGGTTTTTCCCTTCATATAACACCCGGCCAGCGGAATGATTCCCGCCAGCGGCAGCAGCGTCATGGCCGGATGGGTTTTCATGTACCGCCAGTAAGACCGGTACTGGTAAGAGCTTTGCTGAAACATGTGCAGCGTATAGCGCACGCCCAGCACGATGGCTGCCAGCGCAGTTACAAATATTGCAGTAAAAAAAACATTGATCATGGATACCCCCCCATCTGCCGCCGCCCCTTCGCGGTGGTGCGTTATATTTCCCCGCCTGCCCCAATCCCCAGGAAAGACCGCATCACCGCCAGGAACTGGTACTGCCGGTCCAGAAAGCTGAAATGGCCCGCCCCCGCCAGTACCGCCAGTCCGGAGCCGGGGATCAGCTTCTCCATCAGCTGTCCGTCGGACAACGGTGTATCCCGGTCCTGGTCTCCCCAGACCAGCAGGGTTTCCGCCTCTATTCGGGGCAGATATTCCCGCACGTCCTCGTTGACCACCTTCACCATGCTCTGGCGCATAACTGGGGATGCCATCCGGTAATCCGCCGAGCCGGACTTACTCTGCAGCCTTTCCAGCGCATGGGGGAAAAGTGCCTTCACCGGCGGCAGGCTTAAAAGCTTTTTCCCCATTTTATACCGTTTAATCCGGCGCATTTGCTCCGGCGTCTTCTCATGGACGATTCCGGCACTGTCTATCAGGATCAGCTTTTGCACCTTCCGCTCTGACATGCCGCTTCCCACCAGCTTAATCAAAGTGCGCCCCCCGTGAGAATGCCCCGCCAGAATCACCTCTCCGTCCTCCGGCCCTGCCACATGGTCGATAAAGGCCCGGCTGAAAGCACAATAATCCGCCAGACTCCAGGGTTCTCCCGGTTCCTGGCTCTGTCCGAAGCCCGGCGTGTCCGGTGCCGCCACACGGTACTGCGCCGCAAGAGTATTGATGATGGGCTGGAACAGTTCCTTGTTGGCCCCCCAGCCGTGGAACAGCACCACCAACGGCCCCTGTCCCTGCTCTATGTACCGGACCTTCAGGCCCTGATATGTCATCTCCATGCAGCTTCTCCGCCTTTCCGCCTATTCTCTACGCATGACCAGTCAGGTTTTCCTTCCTGCGCGTCAAGTGTTCTCTGTTTATCCAACATTTGACGCGCAGGAATTGGAAATCCTGCTTTTTACCTGCCTGCGAAGGTTCCGCCCGGACCCCCGCTTCCGCAATCCGTGAGTTCCCCGTAACTATTATATTCCTCCGTGTACGTATTGTACCTGTCTCTTTTCGATTGACCCGTATGTACACACCGACCGTCAGGCCATACACAATTTCCATCCCATAGTATAGCAAAATAAATCTCCGCGGTAAAGCCTTTCCTGCCATTCTACCCGGAAAACATTCGTAGTTCTGACTTTATATCCTTACACCTTCCAAGGATGCAAACGCCAGAACTATCGACTGGATTTTCCTTTCCGCCCGGCGGTGTCAGGGGGATGCTTCCCCCGCCCGGGCATCCGCCGGCCCATAGACCACCCGC
This sequence comes from uncultured Lachnospiraceae bacterium, assembly GCA_947176785.1. GTDB lineage: Bacteria > Bacillota > Clostridia > Lachnospirales > Lachnospiraceae > Acetatifactor. Next base: position 913 of record CAMWSA010000206.1, on the reverse strand, counting down.
CCATCAATAACGGTATACAGCGTCTGCGTGAATACTTCCATTGGATTCCCGCTGAAAATCGCAATATCCGCATCCTTCCCCGGCTCCAGCGAACCCATTCTGTCTGATACCCCGCAGATACCTGCCGCATTGATGGTGATGGCCCGAAGCCCCTCCTCCATGGGCAGCCCGGATTTCACGGCCATCCCTGCGCATAGGGGCAGCGACTGGATCTGGGACACCGGGTGGTCGGTGGTGATCGCCACTTTTACCCCTGCCCTTGCCAACACTCCGGCGGTTTTGAAAGCCACATTCTGCACCTCTATCTTGTTGCGGCTGGTCAGATCCGGCCCCACGATGGCGGGATACCCTTCAGCGGCCAGCTCCTCTGCAATCAGATGTCCCTCGCTGCAATGGTCCAGCGTCATATTCAGCCCAAACTCCCGGGCAATCCGGATGGCCGTAAAAATATCGTCCACCCGATGGACATGGGCCTTCAGCGGTATCTCCCGTCTAAGCACGGGGATCCAGCACTCTTTGGTGAAATCCTCCTGAAAAGCTTCACCCTTTTTACCGGCCTTCTGTTTCTGCTCCCAGTAGCTTTTCGCCTCAAACAATTCCCGGCGCAGCATACCCGCTATGGCCATACGGGTGGAGGGACTTTTTCCCTGGCCGGAATAATTGACCTTGGGATTCTCCCCAAAAGCCACCTTCATGGCTGCGGGGGCCTTCACTATGATATCGTCAATCCGCCTTCCCCTGGTCTTGACCAGGGCAAACTGCCCTCCCACCACATTGGAACTTCCGGGGCCAATCATGGCGGCTGTTATGCCCGCCCGCACCGCGTCGTCAAAGGCGGCGTCCATGCTGTTGATGGCGTCTATGGCCCGCAGCCAGGGGGTGACGGGATCCACGGTCTCGTTGCAGTCGTCCC
>CAMWSA010000205.1 GCA_947176785.1 uncultured Lachnospiraceae bacterium | reverse complement strand
GCCCTGTTCCTGTATATGATTCATTCCCCATAATAGCAGCTTCCGCCCAAAACCCCGCCCTTGAAAGGACTTATTGACAATTAAGTCATCTAATTCATTTCCATAACAGGAAACCGCACCAACGATTTCTCCGTTTTGCAGATAAAGAAAAGCTTGGTCACTTTTATCTCTCATTTGAGAATAGGCGGAGTAGAAATTGAATGGTTCAATGTCCAAAGCTTTTCTCATTTCGTAAAAACATGCATTATATATGGGCATATACTCCTTCCAATATTTTTCTTCAAAAGGAATACAGTTCAAAAGCTCCTCATATCTTAATGCTCCTTTAAACAGCATTTCGTAAGCAATTATTTCTTTCATCTATGCAAAATGCCCTCCTGTTGTCTGTGGATAGCCACTTGGAAGCTCTAAGCCCTGCAGCATCCCCGTATGCTCCACCGGGGGATATCTTTCAGGCGGTTTGTCATGAGTTTCATGAGACTTCTAAGCTTCCTGCTTTATGGATTCCCCTCCGAGGCCATTGTGCCATATGACACATGAAGCCCCTTAAGAATGCTTCTTAAGTTAATAATCAAGATCATTATAAACCATATCAGGCGCAAGTTCCAGTAAACTATACACTTTTCCTTAAAATTTATTTCAGCCGTCCCCGCTGATTCTTCGCATGACAAAGCGGTAAAGCATCGCAGACACAAAGGCCGTCACCAGTTCGGCAATCCAGAACCCATGCCAGACGCCTGCAGCCCCTGCCGCTTGACTCAAAATCCATGCCGCCGGCAATATGACCAAAACATACCGGAGAAGCGATATGACAAAAGACAGCATGCCAAAACCAAGTCCCTCCAGAGTTCCGCATACCACCACGGATATGGCAGACACCATAAATCCGGCGGAGATAATGCGAAGCGCAGAGGCCCCCGCACGGACGGTGTCCTCGTTCGATGAAAACATGCCGATCAGATCCCGCGGAATCCACAGGCATAGGACTGTGCCAACCGCCATCACAGAGAGGGCCGCACAGAAAGCGGTTCTGAAAATCCCACGGACACGCCCGAGAATCCCAGCCCCATAATTATAGGCGACCAGGGGACGAATCCCCTGAACGATTCCGTTGGCCGTAAGGTAGATGAATGTCTGGAGCTTGTAGTAGACTCCCAGAATCAATACGTCCGTCTGAGAGAATGCCGCCAGAATCGAATTAAGCGCCGTAATCAAAAGCGAGGGCAGCGCCTGATTTAAAATCGCCGGTATGCCGATGCTGTAAAGCCTTCCGGCGAGTCTTCTGCATTGCCATCCCCCGGCCAGGGAAAGGCGCAGGCGAAGTATTCCCCTTGCCCGGGCAAAAAGATAGCAGGCAAGTGTGGCGGCCTGCCCAAGCACTGTGGCAATGGCGGCGCCTTTAATCCCCATGGCCGGACAGGGGCCGAGGCCAAAAATCATAATCGGGTCCAGAAGGATATTGGTCACACATCCCACAATCATACTGATCATGGAAATACGCACACAGCCGGTGGCCTGAAAAAGCTTTTCGTAGACCAGGCTGATCTGTCCAATAAAAAGACATCCGAAAACAATGCGGCCATATTGGATGCCATGGTCAAGAATTTCCCGGCTGTCGGTAAAACTTTGAAGGAACGGGGCGGTTACAATAAGAAGAACCACCGTCAGGATCAGCGAATGTACAATGGACAGAAGAATGCTGAGAGATGCCGCCCCGTCAGCGTTCTTCTGATTTTCTTCGCCCAGGAAAAATGCCGTCACCGCATTCGCCCCCACGCCAAAGCCAATGCTGACAGCGGCGGCAAAGTTCTGCAGCGGAAATACCAGGGAAAGCGCAGTCATGGCATCCTCGCTGATTTTTGCAATAAAAAAGCTATCGACTATGTTGTACAATGCATTGACCAGCATAGACAACACCATCGGTATCGCCATGGACATTACCAGCGGGAAAATTTTTCTTGTCTTCATATAATTTTGATCCATAATCATCACTCCTTCCATTGCATTCCGAATATTCCCGGCCGGCACGCAGGGCCGAAGAACAACATTTGACCATATTTGCCGCCGTACGGCATCCATATACTGACCGCATACTTATGGGCAGCGCCGTCCGGAAATATGCTGTCTCTAAATACAAAACGCCACAGCATCCGCAAAGCTTCATCATCCCTGCAAGATTCTGTGGCGAAAAAGATTACTCCGAAAAATCCACTTCCCAGCATACACTGAGTTTTCGTCATAGGAAGTATTGATACTTCGCTGACACGAATACACCGGCAGACAGTTATACACTCCCACAACTTCGCTCATACAATAACATATTCCATGACACTATGTCAAGAAAAATCCTCTGAAGTGTATATCATTTTGTCTCAAACAACGGTGTGTTTTCCTGATCCGTGATGGATTTGCTGTAGAAGCCTAAAAAGGCTTTTCTCTCCCAGCCTCTTTTCTCCCAAAAGGCTCTGCCAGATCCATTTGTTTCCACTACATTCAGGCAGACCCGTGTGATTCCCTCCTGCTGTAATGCAGATACGGCAGCTTCTATCAATTTTGTCGCAATTCCCTGTTTCCGGTACCCCTCCTTAACCACCGTGTGGTAAATATATCCTCTGCGTCCGTCATGTCCGCACAGAATCGTTCCTATCATTTCATCTTTGTCATACGCGACAAAATTAGTTGTGGGATTTCTTCTCAAAAAAGCAGAAATGCCTTCTTTAGAGTCATCGAGGCTGCGCAGCCCCATTCCGTCTGTGTTTTTCCATATCTCAAATATTTCTTCATAATCAGCTATTGTCATACTCCGAATCATTTCTGCCTCCCAAAGGTTCACTTTTTCAATTTCATGATTTTCCGTACAAAGTACTATGCCTGAGCCACAGCCTCTTTCATGCTCTTCACATACTCATATATGGCAGAGGCCGCCTGCTCGCCGCCTTGGGCGATAATTTTCACAATGGCGCTGCCCACGATGGCCCCGTCGGATATCCGGGCCATATGCCGGGCCTGCCCGGGGGTGCTGATGCCAAAGCCGATGGCGCAGGGTACATCCGTCACCTGCCGGATGCTCTTCACCATGGATTCCAGATCTGTATTGATCTCGTTGCGCACGCCGGTGACTCCCATGGAGGATACCACATAGATAAAGCCTTTGGCCTCACGGGCAATCATCTGTATCCGTTCCCGGGAGGTGGGGGCAATCATGGAGACCAGCGCTACACCATGGGCATCCGCAGTCTTCTCCAGCTCCTGCTTTTCCTCATAGGGCAGGTCGGGAACGATGATGGCACTCACACCCAGTTCCTCACATCTGGCAAAAAACCGGTCGCAGCCATAGTGGAACACCGGGTTGGCATAGGTCATAAAAGCCAGCGGGATCGCGGCACCGCCCTGTGACTGCTCTCTCACCCGCCGCACGATCTCAAAGACGCCGTCCGTGGTCATGCCTCCCTGGAGTGCCCGGATATTGGCATCCTGGATCACCACCCCCTCCGCCGTGGGATCGGAAAAAGGAATGCCAATTTCAATTAAGTCCGCACCCGCCCGCTCCATCTCCAGTATATATTTTACGGTGCAGTCCGGCGTGGGGTCTCCCGCCGTCAAAAAGGCGATGAACGCCTTGTGGTTCGGTGTCTGAAACACTCTGCTGATCTGATTATCCTGTATTTTACTCATGAAGATCCACCCCCCTGTATCTGGCGATCGCCGCCACATCCTTATCCCCGCGGCCCGACAGGCATATGATAATGCTCTGGTCAGGACTGTAGTTTTTGGCTATCTTTCTCACATGCGCCACCGCATGGGCGCTTTCCACGGCGCAAATAATCCCCTCCGTCCTGGCCATATAGGCAAAGGCGTCCACCGCCTCATCATCGGTGACAGGCACATACCGGGCCCTGCCGGTGTCATGCAGCCAGGCATGCTCCGGCCCGATGCCGGGATAATCCAGTCCTGCGGAAATGGAGTACACCGGCGCAATCTGTCCATACGCATCCTGGCAAAAATAGGACTTCATGCCGTGGAAAATACCCAGGCTGCCGGTGGCAATGGTGGCTGCCGTCAATGCCGTGTCCACGCCCTTTCCCGCAGCCTCACAGCCGATGAGTTCCACTTCCCTGTCCTCAATAAAATTGTAAAAAATCCCCATAGAGTTGCTGCCTCCGCCCACACAAGCCACCACAGCCGCAGGAAGTCTGCCCTCCTTCTCCAGAATCTGCTGCCTTGCCTCCCGGCTGATGACACTCTGGAAATCCCTCACAATCATAGGGAAGGGATGGGGGCCCATGACGGAGCCCAGCACATACAGGGTGTCCTCCACCCGGTTGGTCCACTCCCGCATACAGGCGTTGACTGCATCCTTCAGTGTCCGGGTGCCGCTGGTGACAGGATGTACCTTTGCCCCCAGAAGTTCCATGCGGTACACATTCAGCGCCTGGCGGACGGTGTCCTCCTCCCCCATATAAATCTCACACTCCATGCCCAGCAAAGCCGCCGCCGTAGCCGTGGCCACGCCGTGCTGGCCCGCGCCCGTCTCAGCGATGATGCGGGTTTTCCCCATCTTTTTAGCCAGCAGCGCCTGACCCAGCACATTGTTGATCTTGTGGGAGCCGGTATGGTTCAGATCCTCTCTTTTGAGATAAATCCTGGCCCCGCCCAAGTCCCTTGTCATCTTCTCCGCATAGTACAGCAGGGACGGCCTGCCCGCATATTCGTTTAACAGGGTCTGTAGTTCCTGCTGAAATTCCGGATCATTTTTGTAGTGTCCATAGCACTCCTCCAGATGGATCAGTTCATTCATCAGCGTCTCCGGAACATACTGACCGCCGTGAATGCCATAACGTCCTTTACTCATTGTTTTTCCTCCAATTTATATTCCATAGCCTTTCGGAATCTCTAAGACCTGTTCCATGAGTCTTCTCAGATTCCGGTTTTATGAATTCTCCCGTGTAACACTTGCCAGCCCACAAGTCCGGCAATTACCTTTTACCGCTGCGGAACGCGTAATCGCTCAGTGTGTTGTCCTGAAATATGTTGTTGAAGTTCCATATTCCCCGCCAGTGCCAATACCTGGTTACACACGCACTGCCCAATAATGTGGCCGGCAATAAATCACGCTCCTGTTTGCGCCGCTGTCAGGAGTGATGCGGTTTTTAGTTCCGCACGCCTGTTTGTGCCCCTGTCAGGGCGGATGCAAGCCTTAGCTTCGCACCTGTTCTATCACCCGACGTATTTTCTCCGGGTCTTTGCGCCCGTCTGTCTCCACGGACGAACTCAGATCAACTCCATAGGGACCGCCGTGCTTAAGCACCTGCTCCAGATTATCCGGCCCCAGCCCTCCTGCCAGAAAATAGGGCCGTTTTATCCCGTCCAGCAGGCTCCAGTCAAAGGTCCGGCCGCTGCCCATACCGCTGTCAAACAGAAGATAATCCGCCTTGCTGCCTGACCATGCCTCCACATCCTGACGGCTATGCACCTTTACCGCCTTTATCACCGATTTGCCTGTCATTGCCTGTAGACAGCGGATATCCTCCTCCGATTCCTCCCCATGAAGCTGGGCTATATCAATAATGCCCTCCATCAGCACTTCCGCCACCTCTTCCACAGGCACATCCACAAACACACCCACCGCCTGTACCCGGGAAGAAAGCAGCATTTTTAACTGCGCCGCCTGCTGTCTGTCTACAAACCGGCGGCTCCCGGGCCAGAACACAAAACCTATATAATCCGGCTGTAATCGGTTCACGCAGGCAATATCCTCCGGCCTGGTCAAACCGCAAATCTTGATCTTCATAAGCCTATTCTCCTATCTCATACCAATCCGATCGCAAGAGATAATTCCAAACACAGGAACACACACTATTATCAAAGGGATATCTTTCAGGCGCTCTCCTCACCTCTCAGCCGCCGCAGCATGCCGGCCTTATCTTCACTGCGCATAAAGGTCTCCCCGATCAGCACCGCATCCGTGCCGTTCTCTTCCAGCCTGCGGATATCCTCCCGGATCTTCATGCCGCTTTCCGATACAAAGAGAATCTCCCTGGGCACAAGCTTCCGCAGCCTTATGGAATTGTGGATATCCACGGAAAAGTCCTTTAAATTGCGGTTATTCACGCCGATGATCCCCGCCCCGGCCCGCAGGGCCATCTGAATCTCCTGTTCATCATGGGCCTCCACCAGAGCGGATAATCCCAGTTCCCGGGCAATCCCCCGGTATTCCTCCAGCTGCATGGGGCTTAGAATGGCACAGATCAGCAGCACCGCATCCGCTCCCATCAGCTTCGCCTGATAGAGCATATACTCATCCACCGTAAAATCCTTTCGCAGCAGGGGAATGGATACGGCCTTCCCGATTTCCTGCAAAAAGCTGTCCTGTCCTTTAAAATAAAATGGTTCTGTCAGCACAGAGATGGCATCCGCCCCGGCCTGCTCATACTCCCTGGCAATCTCCACATAAGGAAACTCTTCTGCAATAATGCCCTTGGAGGGAGATGCCTTTTTAACCTCGCAGATAAAACGAATCCCCTGCTTACGCAATGCCGCCTCAAAGGGAAAACCTGTATCTGCCTCACAGTCACTGGCCCTGGCCCGCAGCTCCGTCAGAGCCATTTTCTCCTTTTCATGCTGTATCCTCTCTCTGGTCTTTTCCGCTATTTCCTGCAAAATCATTCTAATCTTCTCCTAACCCGGATAAACCGGAGTCCACACAGAAATTATGCCATTTTGCGCAAGAATTCGTTATTATACTCACTAACGATTAGATTTTCCTTTCCGCACAGCGCATGCTGCCCGATTA
>CAMWSA010000204.1 GCA_947176785.1 uncultured Lachnospiraceae bacterium | reverse complement strand
TCTCACAGGTGCGCTTATGCTTCCCCCTCTCTTCAAAATAATTTTTCACATAGCCAAAGGCCGTCTTGTCCGCCAGGGTGCCGATAGTTCCCGCCCGGTAGGTCTGGCCTGCGCCGAAGATTACTTCCGTATACTTGTGGGCCTTGGACTGATACTCCCCCGAGAAATTCAGGTCAATATCCGGCTCCTTGTCCCCCTTGAAGCCCAGGAATGTCTCAAAGGGAATGTCAAAGCCGTCCTTGATCAGCGGCTCCCCGCACACCGGACAAATCTTGTCCGGCATGTCACAGCCCGCATTTCCAGCAAAGGCTTTCACCTCCGGGGAGTCGAAATCATAGTAAAAGCATTTGCCGCAGCGGTAGTGGGCACTCAGGGAATTCACCTCCGTGATGCCCGCCATAAACGCCACCAGGGAAGAACCCACCGATCCGCGGGAACCCACCAGATAACCATCCTCCACAGACTTCCACACCAGCTTCTGGGCGATGATGTACATCACCGCAAAGCCGTTGGTGATGATGGAGTGCAGTTCCTTTTCCAGACGGTCTTTCACAATCTGAGGTAAATCTTCCCCATACAGTTCATGGGCCTTGTCATAACAGATCTTGGTCAGAGTCTTGTCGGAATCCGGGATCACCGGGGGACATTTATCCGGCCGCACCGGGGCGATGGTCTCCACCATATCCGCAATCCTGTTGGTGTTGGTGATGACGATCTCCCTGGCCTTTTCCGCCCCCAGATAGGCGAATTCCTCCAACATCTCCTCGGTGGTGTGCAGGTACAGGGGTGCCTGCTCGTCCGCGTCCTCAAAGCCCTTGCCGGCCATGATAATCCGGCGGTACACCTCGTCCTCCGGATCCAGAAAATGCACGTCGCAGGTGGCCACCACCGGCTTGTGCAGCTGCTCACCCAGCTTGACGATGCGGCGGTTTATATTGCGGATATCCTCAATGGACTGGATCTCCGGGTGCTTGTCGGACAGAAGCATAAAACGGTTGTTGCCCTCGGGCTGGATCTCCAGATAATCATAAAAGCCAGCCAGCCGGGCGATCTCCGCGTCCGCCTTGCCCTCCAGCAGAGCCCGGTACAACTCTCCCGCCTCGCAGGCGCTGCCCAGAATCAGCCCCTCCCGGTATTTCAGGATCAGGCTCTTGGGAATCCGGGGACGCTTGCTGTAATAGGTGGTGTGGGACTCGGAGATCAGCCGGTACATGTTGATCCGTCCCAGATCATTTTTCGCCAGAATAATGGCATGGTAAGTGGGCAGGCGCTTAATGATATCCGGGCTGGAAGCCCCCATTGCGTTTACCTGCCTTAAGTTCTCCGCCCCACTCTCCCTGAGCCGGGGAATAAATTTCACAAAAATATGTGCCGTGGCCTCTGCGTCGTCCACTGCCCGGTGGTGATTCTCCAGGGAGACACCCAGCGTTTTGGCCACTGCGTCCAGAGTGTGCTTGGCCTGGTTAGGCAGCAGAATCCGGGCAATTCCCACGGTATCCACATAGGTAAACCGATCCCCGTACCCCAGCCGTCTGCAATTTTCCATGATAAAACTCATATCAAAGCTTGCATTGTGGGCCACCAGCACACAGCCCTCGCAGAAGTCCAGAAATTTCGGCAGCACCTCGTCAATCATGGGCGCATCTATAACCATGCTGTCACCTATGCCTGTCAGCTTCTCTATCTCAAAGGGGATGGGCACATCCGGGTTCACAAAGCTGGAAAACCGCGACCTGATCTCCCCATGCTCCACTTTCACAGCACCGATCTCAATAATCCGGTTATTCACCGGGGAAAATCCCGTGGTCTCGATATCGAACACCACAAAATCCGCATCCAGATCCTGACCCGCGTCTCCGGTGACGATCTCTTTCAGATCATCCACCAGATAAGCCTCCACACCGTAGATAATCTTAAAGAAATCCTGCTTGTCAGGGTTTTCTTCCCCCGCCTCTTTGCGCCTGCCCTTCTCCGCTTTCCACAGATCATCCCACACATGGTTTGCGTCGGTAAATCCCTGCACCACCCCGTGATCCGTGATGGCGATGGCCCTATGCCCCCACTTGTAGGCCCGCTTCACGATGTCCTTGGCCTCGGATACCCCGTCCATATCGCTCATCTTGGTATGGCAGTGCAGCTCCACCCGCTTGTGAGGGGCAGTATCCGACCTGCTGGTGGTGAAGTCCGCAATCTTCTTGATGCCTGCCAGGGAACCGATGGTCAGTTCATGATCAAATTTGTCCATCATGCTGATGCCCTTGATTTTTACAAAGGCCCCCGCCTTGACTCCCGCCAGAATCTCCTCCACCTGATCGTTGCGGGCAAACATTTTCACGGTCATGGTATCGGAAAAATCCGTCACATCGAATATGATAATGGTTTTCTCGTTCTTGATCTCCCTCTTATCCACCGTCAGGATCTTGCCCCGGATCACCACCTCGCCGATCTCACCGATGATGTCCTCGATCCGCATGGCCTCCTCCTCAAAGTCACGGCCATAGATCACATCCGGGTTGTCGGAGCGCTTTACGCTGCCGCCGTAAGCGCCGCCGCGGTTATACTCGCCCTTTTTGTAGCCGCCTCTGGGATACTCCCCTTTCATGCCGTAACCGCCCTTACCGCCCTGGGATGCGCCGCTGCGGGCTTTCTGGCCCGCTGCCCCCTGGCCTGCCCCGGCCTTGGTCGTGCCCGCTTTGTCAGCCGGGCGGCCCGTCCCCGCAGCCTGGCCGCCTGACGAAGCTGCCGCGCCGCCTGCTCCGCCGATACTGTTGCCACCATTTCCGCCAGCCTGGCCTGCTCCCATTCCCGCTGATGGGTCGGAGGAGTCTGCCACGTCCAGCGTAGGAGGCACTTCTGTCTGCAAAAAGCCCCCCTGGGAATCCCCCTGCCCTGCCTGCCGTCCGGCGCGCCGGGAGATCTCCGCCACCTGGAGCCGGATCTTCTGCTCGTCATCTTCGGCATACTTACCGGTTCTGGCCTCCCGATACTCCACCCGCAAAGCCAGGTCAAATCCGCAGCGCTCCACCAGGATTTTCTGAAGCACCTGGGTAAACTCCTCCTCCCGTATGTGGGCCAGAACGCTGTCCTCCAGGGTCAGGGTCATCTGCCGGGCATCGGGGTAGGAAAGCTCCGCCGTCTTGAAGCTGTTGTAGTCAATATGATTGTACTCCCGCAGTTCCTCCAGGATACTGTCCCGGTACACATCCATCAGCTTTTCCGGGGTATACTGGGAGGAAAGTTCGAATTTCTCGTAGATCTTTATGACCATATTGGCACTTGGAAAAAGCTGCCTCTTGATCTCCCTCTCTGCTGCCCAGATATCCTCTTTCATGATCAGACGGCTGCTCTGCAGATATACCCGCAGGAAATCCTTGCGCTTGGTGGCGGATATCTTCTCCACGCTGGTCTGCTCCAGGATGTCGTGTACTTTGCCATTTAATTGTAATGTGGGAAATACCTCAAAAAAAGGTTTCGCCATGATATATACCCCCTGCCCGCCACAGGATTCTCCTGCGATTATATATGCGAAATCAATCTATATGGTGTTACATTTAAGCAAATGCCAGTTGTGACCACATTGTTATCCGCGCTTCGATGTATGACATTTATGCCTTTATGTTCTTTTTATACTCACGAGCGTTTAGATTTTCCTTTCTGCCCGACACATGTTGCCCGATTATGCGGCATGTATCAGGCAGACCTTGGAAATCTCATCACTCGTCAGTATAATTCCAATTATCCAACTCGTCTCTCAAGGCTGCCAGCAACTCTCCCTCCGGCAGCTTGCGCACGATTTCGCCTTTTTTGATCAGCAAACCCTCACCGTCGCCTCCGGCGATGCCGATGTCCGCCTCTTTGGCTTCTCCAGGGCCGTTTACCGCGCAGCCCATGACCGCCACCTTGATATCCAGCGGATAATCTTCCACCAGCTTTTCTACCTGGGTTGCCAGGCCGATCAGATCAATTTTGGTTCTGCCGCAGGTGGGACAGGACACCACCTCGATCCCGCCCTGCCGCAGCCCCAGGGTGCGCAGAATCAGCTTTGCCGACTTGACCTCCTCCACCGGGTCCCCCGTCAGGGACACCCGGATGGTATCGCCGATCCCCTGGTGCAAAATGATACCCAGCCCAATGGCAGACTTGATGTTGCCGCTCTGCACCGTGCCGGACTCCGTGATGCCCACATGCAGAGGATACCGGGTCTGCGCTGCCAATATCTCATGAGCCTCTACACACATCAGCACATCCGAGGACTTGATGCTGATGACCAGATTGTCATAGCCCAGCTCCTCAATGATATGTACCTTATCCAAGGCGCTTTCCACAATGCCCTCCGCCGTTACACCACCGTATTTTTCCAGCAGGGCTTTCTCCAGGGAACCGCTGTTCACGCCCACCCGGATGGGGATGTTTCTCTCCCGGGCTACATCCACCACTGCCTTCACCTTGTCCGTGGAGCCGATATTGCCGGGATTGATGCGAATTTTATCCGCACCGTTTTCCATGGCTGCAATAGCCATTTTATAGTCAAAATGGATATCCGCCACCAGGGGGATATGAATCTGCTTTTTGATCTCTCCAATGGCCCGGGCCGCCTCCAAAGTGGGCACGGTGCTGCGGACGATCTCGCATCCCGCCTGCTCCAGCCGGAGTATCTGGGCCACCGTGGCCTCCACATCCTCCGTCCGGGTGTTGGTCATGGACTGGATGGCGATGGGAGCGCCGCCGCCGATCTGTACCTGGCCGATCTGTACGGTTTTGGTGTGCCGTCGGACGCACTCCCTTTGTATATGTTCACTCTGCATAAAGTACCTCCTGACTTTATATTCCACACATAGTCAACGACATTAAAAAATTTCACCTGAAGCCTTGCAAAACCTGCTTAATTGGTTTTTGCAAGAACTGAAAGTAGAAATTTCAATGTCGTATACTATAAAAGAAGCACCTGCCCTTTTGAGGCAAATGCTTCATCTTGTTTGCCTGTTTAGTTATCATACCACATTTTGGGGGTGTTGGCTAGATACAACCACCGCGTTTGTGCAATCTGATTCGTCCATTCCGACAGCATGCATTTCGTAATCAGACAAATCATTTTATCCCTCCTGCATATCGCCGTCTGCCATGTCTACTTTTTTCCCGTTGATTATGACTCCCCCAACACAGTCAATAATCCGGGCTGCCCTGCTTGCCGCGACTTGAGAAGCGTAATATATACGCTAATCAATATATTCCGTGGTAGGGCGGGCCGTCATCGGATAAAGTTCGTCCAGCTTCCGCTCTCTGTCTCCGGCACAATCCCCCGCTCCCGTCCCGCCTCAATACACTTCAAAAGCCAGGCCATATTGTGGGCGATGTTCCGCATGGTCTGCAATCCCTCCGCATCCCGCAGCACTTCCTCCGGACGGCTGCCGTGTACCATGTTCCAATAGCTGGAGCCCACCGTGGGCATGTGGCTGATGCCGAAATACTTGTTCAAATCGTCCAAAGAAGCCGTGGTTCCCGCCCTGCGGGCCGAGGCCACCGCCGCCGCCGGCTTATGTACAAAGGCGTCCTTGCTGCTGTAAAAGGCCCTGTCCAGAAAAGACAGAATCCGCCCGCTGGCATGGGCATAGTACACCGGCGTGCCAAACACAAATCCATCCGCGCTTCTGGCCCTGCGCACAAAAGCATTGACCGGGTCGTCCATGAATATACAACCCTGCCCCGTACACTGTCTGCAGCCGATACAGTCCCGAATGGGCTGGGCACCCATCTGGAAGATTTCATAGTCGATTCCCTCGGCCTGGAGCGTCCGCCCAATCTCCTCCAGTGCGGTATAGGTACAACCCTTTTGATTGGCGCTGCCGTTCAATAGCAATACTTTCATTTACATTATCCTCCTCTTATAACCGCTTTATTCCGCCCGCTCAATTTCCAGGCTGTGGATCCGGGCCCCGCCCTCTGCGAAAAACAGCTTCAAATAATTGTGGGAATTGGTAATCGCTCCGCTGATCTGCTCCACCTCCACATATTCGCCGCCCGTGCTGTTTAAGGTAATCGTCCCCTGCAGCGTGCCGTTTACAAATATGGATATGGGTACCTGGGCAAGCTCGGAAGCCTCAACCTTCACCCGTAGCCGGATCACATACAGATGTCTTCCGCTTGCCGTAAGTCCGCACAAGAACGACTTTCCTTTTCCGGTATCTATGTCTTTTCCGTCCAGCACCAGTTTGGTCTCCAGAGAATGCCAATCCAGATCAAAATTCACGGCATCCTCGTCCTCCAGAGCCTTAGATGCCTCCAGTTCCTCCTGGCTGATTCTCCCCAGGCTCCTGTCCATAACAGCGGAGCGCATCAATACCCTCAGAATGTTCATGGCGCATTCCGCCAGGTCAGAGCGCTTTAACGTACCGTCCGCAAGGCTCTCCGCCAAATTGTCCTGGCCGGAGTTCGTCTCGGAATCCTGTACCACCATATATACATCGTTCCGGCTGCGAACCATAGCAGCCACATTCTTTGTCGTGGGGGCCTGGCCCTCGTCATTGATCTTGGCCCACCAATCCGTCATCACCAGACCCTCATAGCCCCACTCCTGCCGCAGGATCGTTGTCAGCAGGTCATAGTTTCCCGCCGTCCAAAGGCCGTTAACAGCCCCATAGGTGGTCATGATGGCGTATGCCCCGCCCTCCTTTACGGCGATTTCATAGCCTTTCAGATAAATTTCCCGCAGGGCCCGTTCCGAGACGACGGAGTCATACAGACTGCGGTGGTATTCCTGTTTGGTGGCGGCAAAATGCTGCATCGGCCACGTGTCCTGATATCGGCCCATGCCCCTT
>CAMWSA010000203.1 GCA_947176785.1 uncultured Lachnospiraceae bacterium | reverse complement strand
CCGGAAGCAGCCGCCGTCATACCGCCCATGGCGGCTGCCAATGCCTTACCCATGGCCGTGTTGGTATTTTTTACCTGAATTGTCTTATCCTGCTTTCTCTGGGCAGGGCGCTGGGCGCGTCCTTCCGCCGCCGTGGCCTTTCTGCCTGCCGCCTTGTCCGCCGCCGCTTTCCTCTGGGCCTCCTTCACATCCTCCATAGTGAGCCCCAGCCTGTCCAGCAGCTTTAAGGCTGCCTCATAGGACTCGGGATGCACACTGGTGGCATCCAGGGGGTTGTCCCCGTCCAGGATCCGCATAAAGCCCGCGCACTGCTCGTAAGCCTTGGGGCCCAGCTTGGGGACCTTCAGCAGCTGCTTTCTGTTGGTAAAGCGTCCGTTTGCCTCTCTGTAGTCCACGATATTCCTGGCGATGGTCTTGTTGATGCCGGATATGTATTCCAACAGAGATACGGAGGCGGTATTCAGATCCACACCCACCTTGTTTACGCTGTCCTCCACCACACCGCCCAGGGCCTCGCTGAGTTTTTTCTGATTCATGTCGTGTTGATACTGCCCCACGCCGATGGACTGGGGATCAATCTTCACCAACTCCGCCAGGGGGTCCTGAAGCCTGCGGGCGATGGAGGCGGCGCTTCTCTGTCCCACATCAAAGTTGGGGAATTCCTCTGTGGCCAGCTTGCTGGCGGAATACACGGAGGCCCCGGCCTCGTTGACGATCACGTACTGTACGGGACGATCCAGTTCCTTTAACAGTTCCACGATCACCTGCTCGGATTCCCGGGATGCCGTGCCGTTGCCTACGGAGATCAGATCCACATGGTATTTGCCGATCAGGCGCTTCAATTCCGCCTTGGCCTCCGTCACCTTGTTCTGGGGCGCGGTAGGGTAGATCACCTTTGTATCCAGCACCTTGCCGGTGGCATCCACCACTGCCAGCTTGCAGCCCGTGCGGAAGGCCGGGTCCCAGCCCAGCACCACCTTCCCCGTGATGGGGGGCTGCAGCAACAACTGCTCCAGGTTCTTGCCAAACACGGAGATGGCACCGTCCTCGGCTTTCTCCGTGAGTTCGTTACGGATTTCCCTCTCTATGGCCGGTGCGATCAACCGCTCATAGGCATCCTGGCACACAGCCTGCAGCACCGGCGTGGTCACCGGGTTTTCCGCCTTGATCAGCTGCTTTTCCAGATAGCGCAGAATGCGCTCTGTGGGGGCACCCAGCTTCACGGTCAGCACCTTCTCCGCCTCTCCCCTGTTCAGGGCCAATACTCTGTGTCCGGCAATCTTTTTCACCGGCTCTTCAAAACGGTAGTACATCTCATACACGGTCTGGGCCTTTTCGTCCTTGGCCTCGCTGCTGATAATGCCTTCCTCCATGGTGGCCTGGCGGATGTAGCTTCGGTAATCCGCCTCGTCGGACACCTGCTCCGCCAGAATGTCCATGGCCCCCTGCAATGCCTCCCGGGCCGTGGGAACCCCCTTTTCCTCCGAGACAAACTTCGCCGCCTCCTCTTCCAGCGGCGTGCGGATCTCCTGATCCAGGATGGTCTGAGCCAGAGGCTCCAGGCCCCTCTCCCTGGCAACACTGGCCCTGGTCTTTCTCTTTGGACGGTAGGGTCTGTACAGATCCTCCACGGCCACCAGGGTCTGGGCAGCCAGAAGCTTTGTCCTCAGTTCCTCCGTCAGCTTGCCCTGTTCCTCTATGCTGCCCAGAACCTGCTGCTTTTTCTCTTCAAGATTGCGCAGATACTGCAGGCGCTCATGGAGGTCGCGCAGCTGTTCGTCATTCAGGGAGCCGGTGGCCTCCTTTCTGTAACGGGAGATAAAGGGGATGGTATTGCCCTCGTCGATGAGTTTGACGGCGGCCTCCACCTGCCATTTCTCCACCTGTAGTTCCTCTTTGATTGTCTGTAGAATGTCCATATGTATTTCCATGCCTTTCTTAATTAGAATTCCGCCTATCCCCTGCAGGCGCGCAGTCCCGGGGATCTGCTGTATCAGAGTTTTTCATCCGGCCTGTTGCCGTTTGGGCTTACCATACTACTATAACAGATTCTCCCCTGCCTTTTCAAGATAAAATGCGTTCTTCCGCACTTATAGTAAGAGACAGTAGAAATTTCACCTGAAGCCCGGAAAAATCTTGCACATATGGTTTTGCAGGAACTGAAAGCAGAAATTTCAATGTCGTTCACTATATACCCACGAGCGCTAAGATTTTCCGATTCCTGCACGTCCCATGGCTGCATAATCGGGCAGCATGGGACGTGCAGAAAAAGAAAATCTTAGCGCTCGTGAGTACACTATAAAAAATGTGTAAAAATATCACGGATTTATTTGCCATCTGTCCAAAATAATGGTAAGATGCTTAATAAATAAGAAAACAGCAGATTCCTGAATATTGACTATACACATTGCGCAATGGGAGGGATCTGCGGAACATAAAATAGGAGTGCATCTATTATGGACTATCGCCAAACCCCTCCTGCCACGCGCAGGAATCCTTTCACCATCGCTTCACTGGTGCTGGGCATCTGTTCTCTGCTGACCATATGTACGGCAATATTACCGCTGCCCCTGGGCGCGCTGGGGATTCTTTTTGCCGTCCTGTCCTATCGCAAAGGGCGGCGCATGGACCCCATGGCTGTCGCCGGCCTCGCCACCTCCTGTCTGGGGCTGGCCTTCTCCGTGGTTATCTACGGCGGGGTATTGTCCATGATGCCCGCCATGCTGCGTGACCCGGAGTATCGGGACATGCTCAACCGCTATTCCGAGAGCATGTATGGCGTGAGTTATGATGACCTGTTTGAGAGGGCCTACGGTATTGACTTAAACGACCTCTTCCCCGCCGACTGACCGGCTGCGGACCTTGGGCACCGCACGGGAAGGATACAAGACCGCCCGTGCTTATTTATACTGACGAGCGCTAAAATTTTCCAATTCCTGCCCGGCACATGTGGCATAATCGGACACCATGCACCGGGCAGGAAGGAAAAGCTGACCGCTCGTGAGTTTAACCAGAAAGGACTTAGAATTATGAATGTACAGTATATGACCTCTTCCGAATTAAAATCCCGGGCCAAAGACCTGCTGGACGGCCGTTTTGGTTCCGCCATGCTGATCCTGTTTCTGGGCAATTTGCTCCCCCGGGCTTTAACCGTGATGCTCAACGGCTTTTTCAGCAGCTTCCGGGGGCTCCTGGCCCTTTCCCCAATAGCCCTTATGGTACTCTCCCTGTTTTTGAATGCCATAGTCGCCCTCTTTACCAAGATGTTTTCCGCAGGCTATGCTTTGTTTTTTCTGAATATGGCATGCCGCCGCACCTGTGAAGTGGGCAATTTGTTCTACGGCTTCAAATGGCAGTTCAAAAAATGCCTGACTCTGTCCGGCTTTTTTGCCGCCGCCTTATTCATCCTGCAGCTGCCCTATAGTGTCTGTTTTGGCATATCCCAGCAGACCAGGAATATAAACTGGCTCATGGGGGCGCTGTTGACCGCCTCCGCTGCCCTGATTCTGGATATCCTGCTTCTTCTGGTCTTTTCCCAGTGTTTTTATCTAATGCTGGATTTCCCGGATTACTCGGCAAAGCAGCTGCTGCGGGGCAGCGCGCAGGTCATGAAGGGACATATGGGACGGCTGTTCTATCTGTGGATGAGTTTTATTCCTCTGCTTCTGCTGGCGGTGCTGACCTG
Source organism: uncultured Lachnospiraceae bacterium (assembly GCA_947176785.1). GTDB lineage: Bacteria > Bacillota > Clostridia > Lachnospirales > Lachnospiraceae > Acetatifactor. The sequence goes on along the minus strand of CAMWSA010000203.1, from coordinate 3,151 downwards.
CGGCATCGGCATGCTGTGGCTGAACCCTTATATACAGATGACCTGCACCTGCTTTTTCCTGGATCTGATGAATCCACGGAAAGAGCCTGTAGAAACCGGAACTTTTGTGTAGACGGAAAAGCAGCGTGAAAAGGCCGCCCGGCATATGGCAGGGCGGCCTTTTCCTTATATTATATATATTGTGAGAGTGAAAAGCTTTTTTGATAAAACTTAATGTACGTCCGTATAATGGCAGTGGCCGCCACAGTGACCGCAATCTCCGCCGCACTGAAGGGATTTTCCGTTTTTTTTGTCCCGCACCATACTCCTGATCACCAGGGCCACAATGCCTGCCAGCACTGCCAATACTATGAATGTACCCATCTCAATACCTCCCGGGAAATTTATGCCGCCATCTTCTTCGTGGCCTTCATCTCCAGTGTCTTGCTCTCCTTATATGGCCTGACCAGCAGATAGATAAATCCGGCCAGCAGCAGGACTGCCACTATTGTACCCAATCCGAAGGCTCCTGTAAAGAGCATTCCGATCTGGTAGATGCACAGGGATACCACATAGGCCAGGCCGCACTGATACCCGATGGCGAACCAAAACCACTTTGCATTGTTCATCTCCCTCTTGATGGCACCCATAGCCGCAAAGCAGGGGGCGCAAAGCAGATTGAACACCAGGAAGGAATAAGCGGCCAATTGGGTCATGCCCTCGAAATCCAGCACACCGAATACGCCGACCACCTCCTCTTTAGCCACCAGTCCCATGATGGTCGCAATAGTGGCACGGATGTTGTCAAAGCCAAGGGGCGCAAAGATAAAGCTGATGGCACCGCCGATGATTCCCAGCACGCTGGTCTCCAGTTCCATCTCTCCGTCAAACATAAAGCGTCCGTCCACCACGCCAAAGCAGGAACCGGCCCAGATGATAATGGAGGATAAAAGGATGATGGTGCCGGCCTTTTTGATAAAGGACCAGCCGCGCTCCCACATGCTCCTGAGTACATTGCCCACAGTGGGCCAATGATACGCAGGCAGTTCCATGACAAAGGGTGCGGGATCACCTGCAAACATCCTGGTTTTCTTCAGAATGATGCCGGAACAGATAACGGCCGCGACCCCGATGAAATATGCGCTGGGGGCCACCCACCATGCATTGTGGAACAGCGCTGCGGCGATCAGCGCGATAATGGGCATCTTGGCACCGCAGGGGATAAAGGTAGTGGTCATAATGGTCATCTTGCGGTCTCTGTCGCTCTCGATGGTCCTGGATGCCATGATGCCGGGCACCCCGCAGCCGGAGCCGATCAGCATGGGGATAAAGGATTTTCCGGACAGGCCGAATTTGCGGAAAATCCTGTCCATGATAAATGCCACACGGGCCATATAGCCACAGGCTTCCAAAAATGCCAGAAAGATGAACAGCACCAGCATCTGAGGAACAAAGCCCAGCACAGCGCCCACGCCGCCCACAATACCATCCACAATCAGGCTCTCCAGCCACTGCGCACAGCCCACTGCCTCCAGGCCGTTTGTCACCAGCACTGGGATGCCGGGTACCCACACGCCATAATCCGCCGGATCGGGGGCTTCCTCCATGGCTGCGTCCACAGTGCCGGAAATGTCAAAGCCTTCCTCCGCCAGTGATTCGCCATAAAAGCCATAAGCCTCATCAAAGCCGTCATAATCCTCCTCCAGGATGGCACCCTGAATATCCTCCGCACCGATTACCCCTGCATCCACCGCCGCATTTACGGTGGCTACCACCGCATCGGTCCATATACTTTCATTGGCATATGCCGCTGTCTCATCGTCGTAATCCCCGCTGATGCCCAGAAGATGGAAACCGTCTCCGAACAGGCCGTCATTAGTCCAGTCCGTCACCCAGCCTCCCACCGTGGACACGGAAATGTAATACACCAGGACCATCACCACCGCAAAGATCGGCAGCGCTGCCCATCTGTTGGTAACAATCCGGTCGATTTTATCGGAAATGCTCATGCTGCCCTGGCGCTTTTTGCTACAACATTCTCCGATTATAGAAGCGATATACTCATAGCGGGCATTGGTGATAATGCTCTCCGTATCGTCATCGTACTCCTTTTCCAGCATAGCGGCTTCCCCAGCCACATCCGGGGTTTTTTTCAGCTGCGCGGAGATCTTATCGTCTCTCTCCAATAATTTTATGCTGAAAAATCTCTTCTGTTCCTCCGGCACTTCGCCGCCCAGTTTTCCGGACACGGCCTCAATGGCATTTTCGATGGCGGCATCAAACTTATGTACCGGCACCGCCGCTCTCCTTTCCGAAGCTGCAGCCACAGCTTTCTTCACCGCATCGCCGATGCCGGTCCCCTTCAGGGCGGAGATCTCCACCACCGGACAGCCCAGCTTCTCGGAGAGCTTCTTTACATGGATCTTGCTGCCGTCCCTCTCCAGTATATCCGTCATGTTCACCGCCATGACCACGGGGATGCCCAGTTCCAGAAGCTGCGTGGACAGGTACAGGTTTCTCTCAATATTGGTGCCGTCCACTATGTTCAGGATGGCATCCGGCCTCTCGCCGATCAGGTAGTTTCTGGCCACCACCTCCTCCAGCGTATAGGGGGACAGGGAGTAGATGCCGGGCAGGTCCATGATGACGGCCTCCTGGGTGCCGAAAGAGCCTTTCAGCTTTCCCTCCTTTTTCTCCACCGTCACTCCGGGCCAGTTTCCCACAAACTGGTTGGAACCGGTCAGGGCATTAAACAATGTAGTCTTGCCGCAGTTGGGATTGCCTGCAAGCGCTATTTTTACTGACATAATTCTCCTCCTTTTAGAATTTCCTCACATTTATTAGTTAACACTAACTTAGTTGTAAAAAATTACTCTACTTCGATCATCTCGGCATCCGCTTTACGCAGGGACAGTTCATAGCCTCTGACAGTCACCTCCACGGGATCGCCCAGAGGAGCCACCTTCCTCACATACACTTCCACACCCTTGGTAATGCCCATATCCATGATCCTGCGCTTCACGGGGCCATCCCCGGACAGCTTTTTCACCGTTACTGCCTCACCCACCGAAATATCTCTCAACGTCCTCATACTCTCTCCTTCTTTCTCATTATTTATTAGGTAATTGCGAAACTCTTTGAAGCAAGTGACGGAATTTGTGTTAGAAAAAGA
>CAMWSA010000202.1 GCA_947176785.1 uncultured Lachnospiraceae bacterium | reverse complement strand
TTCCTGCTAATATAATCTGCAAATCGAATGCTCTTTTAATCTGAAGAACAACACCTCAGCAGGGGCCGCCTGCTTTGCCTGCCTGCGCTCCCTGAACTGCCCGAATTCCTCGGCAAAGTCTTCCTTCCTGGGCTTCGCTTTCTTTCCCGGCCGTTTCCTTTTTTCTTTCTTCTGTTTTCCGGGCGTCTTTTCCTTTGCCGGCGCTTCGTCCGCATCCTCCTGCATCCCCACGACCCTGCGGTTCTTCAGGTATACGAAAAAGTTGATGACGAAAGAGGTCAGGCTTTCGCCGTTTATGCCGATGATGGCGAACAGGGCTGCCGGGAGCACGGTCAGGCAGGCGATGATGATCTTCGTTGTCAGTGTCACCGGGATATGGAACACGGGCAGGCCGATGAGCAGTGAGACTGCCAGCGCCTCCGCCGCATTCCTCAGCTTGATGGTCCCGCCGAACACCGTTCCGGTATCGATGAAGTTGGGCGGGATGATGTATATGTCGTTTTCTTCGTGTCGCATGGACATTCTGCGATGCACCTCCTAAATATATGGTGGCGGCGGATGGGCATGCGCTGCCCTTTTCCGCCAGTGTCTGTTCTGTATCCCTACTCTGTGTAGGGCCTGCCGCACAGGACAATGTTTCCTGTGCTGTAGATAGGGCGGTAGACCACTTTCTTCTTGGAAGAGGAAGCGTCCACCACATAGCCGTCCCCGGCATAGATTGCCACATGGTCGATGTTCAGGTAGCGGTTGTTCACCCCAAAGGAGTAGAAGATCAGGTCCCCGGGGGCGAGGCTGTCATAGGATACGGCAAGGCTGTTCTCCGTGATGTACCTTCCCTGTGAAGCCGCCGTGTTGGAGCCGCCATGCTGCAGGGAGACACCCAGCTGGCTGTATACCCAGTAGGTAAAGGAGCTGCAGTCAAAATATCCTTCCTGGTTCCGCCTCTCCTGGCTGTATGGCGTGCCCAGCTTTGTCAGGGCCAGGTCTACGGCTTTGCTTCCCGTTTCCCCAGGTACCAGGTCCGGGTTGATCTCCACCTTATAGACGGTATCGAACAGGAACAGGTGGAGGTTTGCGGCATAATATCCTGCAGTCTGCGCCTGTTCCTCTGTCAGGTGGAACACGCTCTGGGAGAAATAGCTGTCCCCGGCATATTCCACTGTATATTCATGGTGGCATATGGTACGGCTTTCCCCGGTCTCCTCATCCGTTTCCTCATATTCCGTGACTTCCACGGTGTAGGTGAAGATGCCGTCCGTATTGTCACGGAGTATCCGCTCCAGCTTTGCAAGGCTGATCTCCCTGTAGTCGTCCTGCGAGGCGCAGAACTGGGAGATGACCAGTGTGCTTTCATAGATGATGCGGTCAGAAAACTCATCCGTGATGCCGTATTCGCAGCCGGGGCCCAGGGCATCTGCTTCCCGCTGTATTTCTTCCAGCAGGCCGTCATGTCTCTTGCGCAGGATGGCTTCAATGGATGCCTCCGTTTCCGCAATGTTCTCCATGATGGCGCTGTTATCGTTCAGTGCGTCGCCTGTGGCATCATCCAGCCCCAGGCTGCCGAAGATCAGGGAGGGGAGCATCAGGAGGAACAGGACCGGCAACATCAGCAGAGCGGCAAAGGCCGCCAGTATTTTCCCGGCCGCCTTCCTGTTTTCCCATAAGCCTGCAGCCAGCATCCCATAGGGGCCTGCAGCCGCGCCTTTTGCAGCCCCGGCAATGGCTTTTCCTGTCTTTATGGCGCCTCTTGCGGTTCCTGCCGCCGATGCCGCCCCGGTCAGGGCGGCCTGTTCTTTTCTGCTGTTGTCTTCAGCCATTTACACACGGTCCTTTCTCTTTGGCATGTCAGGGAGCTTCTGCACGATGTTCTCATGGTAGGCGATCTTTCCCTCTCCCGTCATGTAAGGTGTCCGGTCTACGGTATCCACTGCGTACTGCTTGTACCATGTGGCGTTGTCGGCAGTGGTGACGGTCTCATAGTTCCCTTCCGGTGCCATGTACTGTTCGGTGTTATACATGCCGAAGGCTGTGCCGTTGGGATAGTCAACAGAAGTTTCCGTGCCCATGATGCGCCCGCCGCCGATCTCCACGCCGGAATAGCTGGGTGCGTCGGGGATGCCGGTCTGGCCCAGGTAGGAGGTCAGCGCCTGCGCTGCCTGGGAGCCGGTCATGGAGCCGGTGTAGCTGATGTTCCCCTTTGCCACAGCCCCGGTAACGCCGTTGGCGAAGTCCCCGCCTTTTTTCACGGAGGATTCAAACGCCCTGCGGCTGATGGGGTTGCTGGAATGCCCGGTCATGGTGTGCATGGCGCTCTGGGTGAACTGCCTCCCCACGGCCCCGGCAAGCCCGCCGGAGAGGAAGGATGACTGGTTCATGCTGCTGGAGCTTCCGCCCATGCGGAAGGAGCCGCCGCGGAAGCTGGAGCCGCCTGCCACGTTCTTTGCAGTGGTAATCCCCCTGGCAGCCACCATCAGTTCCGCCATCATGTTGCCGCCAGTGTGCCCCACGTTGATGCCGAGGCTGGATAAAAAGCTGTCGATCTTCTGGCTGATCTTCAAAAATGCGATGGCGCACAGGAACCAGATGAACACGTTCCCGGCGGCGGTTTCCTTCCCGGCTGCCTGCACGTCGCTCTCCGTTACCGCAAAAACAGTCATGGAGTGGGAGAGGGACAGGGCGGCTGTAAGTATCAAAACATATATTTTTTTCTTCATAGTGTCCTCCTACAGTGATAACGGGTTGGACAGGAAGCTGCCCACCATGGACGTGAACAGGCGCAGGCACCATGCGTTCATCATCAGCAGGAACAGCTGCCCGCCGAACATCTGGCACCACGACTTGAAGATGTTTGAGGTTGCCTGGGATGCGCCGGTGGCAAATGCCATGGGTGCCGTATAGACGATCACGCCCAGCAGGATGTAGCGCTCCGCCGCCTCAAAGAGCAGCTTGATGTAGTTCCATGCGAGTATCAGCAGGAGTATCAGCGCGATCAGGGCGACGGAGCCGCTGGCACATACGCCCAGGATGGTCAGCAGGACGGAATTGAAGTCCGCGAAGTTCAGGGGCGGCAGGTCTGATGAGAGTATCCATGCATAAGGAGTGCCCCCGATAGCGAGCACCATCTCCGTGATCTGGTCACAGTAGTAGATCAGGCCGATGAACAGGACGGAGCGGATGCTCAGCTTTATGGGGTCTTCCGCTTCCACCCCTGCCACCAGCCCGAAGTTCCTGAAGAGCTGCCACACCCAGTTTAAGAGGACGAGCCCTATGGCGGTTGCTACGAATATCCCGTACATGGTCTCCGCAGCGGGGAAGTAGCGCAGGAAAGTCCCCATGTCGCAGCCCAGGGCACCCAGTACCGAGGTGGAGATCAGGTCCAGCCCGTTCATCACCTGTTCGGCAATCCATTCCACGATGCCGTCAAGTATACCCATGGGTCATCCCCTCCCTTCCGTCAGCCGTTCCATTTCCCATCAGAGAAGAACGGTGTGACATAGGCAAGGATGAAGCCCAGCCCGTTCAGGACCACCCACGAGATAGCGATGCGCTTGAGCCATGCCCGGGATTCGTCCACGGTCTTGCCTGATTTGGAGAAGTTCATCAGGAGCAGGGCGACGGATGCCGTGACGATGGCGGCGATGGTGGAGATGCCCAGGATCTTGCCGTAGACGTCCTTCATGATGGACTCCGCCTTGGACCACATATCCGATGCGAGCGCCTGGTTCGTCTGAAGGGCAAAGAAGTAGGCAAAGGCTGCCACACCCGTGATGATGTCCTGGTAATGGATGCGGGGTTTCTTTCTGGTGGGAAGCTGTTTCCCGGTTGAGTTGCTTTTTCCTTTTTTCAATGAATTACCTCCTGTAAAAGTTAATGTGGTTGAAAAACCGGCAGCCTTTGAAAGACTGCCGGTTCCCGGTGCCCCGCTTTATGGGGCCTGCCATGCAGAGAGCATGATGTACGGACTGCAAAAAAACAGCACCTGCATGTGTGCAGATGCCTGGAAAATGGAATGGATATGGGTGCAGGTACAATTTTAAGCATAACCATTATAGCATGGGCATATTTACCTGTAAATCGCAATACCGTGCCAGTTTGCGTAATTTGTGCGCCAATTTGGTGTCACTTGGTTATTTTCCTTTGGGGAGTATTTCCAGACAGTCCTTTGGAATGTATAAAAAGACCGCCAAGGTCAGGTGTTTTCCTTGACGGTCTATATGTGTTTTCAAAGTGAACCTCCCTTAGTTCTCTTTTCTTTAGTGCTTTTCGATTTTGTGCTTAACTAATGTCTTTGCAGCCTTAGTCTTTGTAGCTTTACTGGAAGATTTTGAAGCTAATTTTCTGCCAGCAGCACCAACTTTTCCACCATGATGAACAGCCATAATACATTCCTCCTTACATTCTGGGTAATTTCAGTAAATTATCATATACAGTATCATTTGGTTCAGAACGGACATATTTTTCCCCAAGTGAACTGGTTGCCGGAACAACACAGGGATAGGGAGAGATATTGACTCGAATACTGTTCGGATTAGTTTTGAGAAAATCATGCAGTGTAGCTTTAGGGAAGAATCCCGGATTGTTACAGCCATCCACATAGATTTCCGCAATTTCCTGCGTATTGTTTGAGTTTCTGCATCCATTCTGCATTCTAATTTTTTTTGCGTACATCATATCCATGTACCTCCTTGTAAATTATTGATTTTACAGGACATACTTCTGTGCTTTATCAGATAAAAACCTTCTATTTTTGAACATAAAGGTTGTATTCTGACCACCAAAATGCTAAAATAGCCGTAGGGAGTAGGCTTTACATATTTGATATGGATTGCCGCTACAGAAAAGCAGTGGATTGTGAGTGCGAGTCACAATACCGCTGTTTTTTGTCCTGTATCTACGCATCGTTCCTTTGATGCAACATCATTATAGCACGACCGTTCCTCAAATGCAACACCTTTTTGTTGCATCGAAGGAACAACTGTGTTATAATTTTTTTGAAAGGAGTTGCTACAATGGAAAATAGGTCATTTGGGCAATATATAATTCAGTTAAGAAATAAAAAATCAATAAGTCAGAGAAAATTGGCCGAACTTGCGGGAGTAACGAATTCTACGATTAGCCGAATAGAAGCCGATATGGTTAAGCCTGATCCTGCAACACTTGAAAAATTGGCGTTGGCATTGGATGTTGACAAATCATTGTTACTTACCAAGTGTGGATATAGCGAAATACCAGAAGAGTTTGTCATCATAGCCCGAAAGACTGGCGAATTGTCAGAAGAAAAAAGAATGGAGGCATTTAGGATTTTTAATGCAACAATAGATAAATTTCTCCTTGAAGATGACGATGATGAGGAGGAATGAATAAGATGTATGAATGGTCAAAGATTACTTCGCTAGCATATCTAACTTTATTGGAGTTGAATATCCAAGAGTTTCCGATTCCGGCAAAAAAGATTAAGTGTAAAGATGTAATGATAAGCAGTTATCAAAAATATGCGAAAAAGACAGGTTGTTCTATTGACAAAATAACACTGGGACATGAATTAGAGGATGCTTTTTTGCTAAAAGGGCTACGTCCGGGACTGACTTTAATTTTATATGATAAAGAGAAGTATGGTCCGAGGATGAAACATACTCTTTGGCATGAAATTGGTCATGTTAAATGTAATCATAAGAAGCATGGCAGTAAGGAAGAAATAGAGGCGCACTTTTTTGCAGCACAAGCCAATGCACCGAATATTCTTATTAAGACTATTGCAAAACGAGGATATAACATAGACAGAAGTTTCCTGATGGATTGTTTTGGCTTGAGTGGGGAAGCCGCAAAAAAGAAAATGGATTACTTGAATGAATATGGTTTTGAGCATACAAATGAGTATGATGATATTGTGTTGATGCAATTCAAGGCCTATATTGATTTAAAATATCCTCCAAAGACACAACGATATTATGATGATTATTTTGATGAGTTAGATAAAGAGCGTGAGAAGTGGTATTAGTTTTGATATGGAGAATAGCTGGCAGATTATTTATGTAGTGATTGGTGGGATTTAAGGATATTGTATAGTTTTCGATATAAAAATGGTAGTGTTTTTCAATGCCGAAGTAACGAGGCTTTCGCCTGCTGTTATCTCGGCATTTTTGACAAATACAGTCTTTTTTATTCAGTTTTATAATGTAATTTGCAACCCGGAGTCTGTCCTAATACTATACCCTTTATGTATGGCATAAGCTATTATGGCTAGACAGCCGCCAAAGAAGATCATCTGAAAACTACAGGGTAATTGCTTGAATATTTCTAATAAGTCGGTTGCTAGATCGTTTCTTGCATTATTCGTTATTGGTTCGTTTTTTTCAATATTAGTTAATTCATTCATGATTTCCTTTCCTCTCTACATAAATTTTTATTGTTTCTCCTAAAAAACCGGAAGCTCCATTGCCTATTCCCTCATCAATTTTAAAGGAGAAGTCGCCATTTGAAAGCATCATTTTTCCAAACATCTTAAATCCCTCATAACCTGATGCTTTTAGGGCAGCATTAAATGCATGGTGAGCCTTTTTTGCGAGCATTTGAACTTTTGCATCATGAGGAGGTTTTCCTGCTTTCCATGCATCAAACATTTTATTTAGTGTACTAATAAAATGATCATTGCCGAATATTCTATCTGCTGTTTCAATACTAATAGAATTAAAGTTGTTGTTGATATGTTCAAGGTATTCTGCGATTGAGTATTCCTTAACATTTTCTATTTCTGTTGGCAACATACCACTTGTGTGGATGAGTTCAGCTACCAATGTCATTTAGATAAGTATTAGGTTAGATTCTGTCATAGGGGTCTAACCCATT
>CAMWSA010000201.1 GCA_947176785.1 uncultured Lachnospiraceae bacterium | reverse complement strand
GTCTTAAGCACCGCACTGTCCAGGCCAAAAACCGTCACAAAGAGGTACATAAGACCCATGTTGAACAGAAGCCCTATGGCGCTCACGGCAAAGACAAGAAAGATTTCCTTTATTTTTTTGTTTTCATAGGATTTATTGTCCCTGAATGTCCAAAGCCTGCCAAGTATCCAGTTTGTGGCTGTGGAAAAGACAAAGGCCAGGCAGGTGGCGGGAATATAATGAATATTAAAGGCGTTGGCAAACAACGCAAAAAGCACCCACTCCACCACGGCTGCGGCGCCCCCCACAAAAAAGTAGGAGACAAATTGCCTGACAATGGGTATTTCCAGTATTTTTCTCATTTGCGGTATCTCCAAATCACATAGATCGCGCGAACGCCATCCTTAAAACCGATTTTCTTGCCCTCCTCGTTGGTGCGGGGATAATAGGATATGGGAACCTCCTGTATCTTGATTTTCATTTTGGAGAGCTTCGCGGTGATCTCCGGCTCAAAGCCAAAGCGGTTCTCCTCGATATTGACAGATTGAATAACTTCCCTGCGAAAGGCTTTGTAGCAGGTCTCCATATCCGTGAGCTTCTGGTGCGTGAACAGGTTGGAGAAGGTGGTAAGCGCCCAGTTGGCCAGTCTGTTGGCCAGGTAGCCCTTCCGTTTCTGGTTCAGGAACCGGGAGCCGTACACTACCTCCGCCCTCCCCTCAAAGATGGGGTTCACTACCTGGGGATACTCCATCGGGTCATACTCCAGGTCGGCATCCTGAATGATAACCACATCCCCGGTGGCCGCCTGGAAGCCGGTCCGCAGGGCCGCGCCCTTGCCGCCGTTTACTTCATGATAGATGATCCTGCTGACCAGGGGCCTTACCTGCTCCTCCAGCACCTTGCGGGTGCCGTCTTTGGAGCAGTCATCTACTACGATAATCTCTTTATTTTTTATGGGAGACTCCAGGACCTTGTTCACCAGAGCCAGGATGTTGTTCTCCTCGTTGTAGCAGGGTATCACTATGGATAGGACTTTCTCACCAGAACTCAATGTATTTTTCCTCCTTCAGATGTATGTAAACTATGTCGATTATAACAGGTTACTGAAAATTTGACAACCAAATACGAAAAATCTTTTGGACAAATCCATTGAAGGTTAATGCAAATTACGATATTCTGTGGATTCTAAAAATCCTTTCCTCACCTCACTCAGTTCCATCCCTCTTTCCATTGCCTCCGCCCAGCTTAAGAACCCTGGCAAGTCATAGGGTCTTCCAAGAATTTCATCATACAGCGCAGATATGACTCTCACATCTATAGAATACTCTGTCTGGACTGCCTGTGTCAAAAGCAGCCAGGGATTCTGCTCTGGGTTTTTCCGGCGGTACTCGTCCGAAAACAGGAACCCCTCCAATATCTCTATGGGCTCACTGCTCTGACTTCGCTCCACCCAAAAAGCAATCCCATCCGCCTCCCCCGCTCTGTACAAAAGCTGATCATACAGAAAGGCGACTGCTTCATGGGCGTTATCAATTTCCAAGTATTGCTGATATATATCCCCTATTGCATTTACACTCTTTCCGTCGCTTGTGAATAACTTTATTCTGAAATTCTTATTTTCCGCTGATCCAAAGTCTATCCATGTGTCTCCGGCTTTATAATAACTTACGCCTTCCCCTCCCACAGAATTGCAGACAGTATACATACTCGTTCTCGTAGCATCCGTGTAAATTGCGGGACGCTCACCCAATAGCTGCAGTACAATATAAATCCTGCTGCCAGGGGGCAGCTGTATCTCCTCATCAAGTTCTATGGTGTAAAGTCCCGGTGACGCAAACCGGCCGGATACCGGAGCCGCAAGCAGGGGCATCCCTTGTTCCGGATTCCCGCTTAGGCTCTCACCGCTTTCCTGATATATATTAAGCGAATACTGCATGTTGCCCGTGGGAACCATAACGGAAACAGCCTCCGGTTTTTCCCAAAACTCGCCGCCCTCTCCCAACACATAGCTGTTTGCCACCAAAAGAGTGCCCTCTCCGGTAATCTGGTCATCCAGAAGCGTATTGTCACACTGATAAATATGTTTATAAGTATCGGTTCCTGTAACCTCCAACGCATAAGCCCTGCCGCCAATGGACGCATCTTCGTAGGACAGCCAGAAGTATCCCTCTATCCCAAAAACAGTTCCCCAGGAATTCTTTACCAGCCATGCTCCGTCACTTGATGGCTTTTCTTTGAAATTATCCCTGGAATACGAATCGTCCCATCCAATAATAACCACCGCATGGTCTGCCCTGGCCGGCAAAGGACAATACTGAGCGGCCGTGTGATAATTATAGTATTCCAGGCTGCTGCAATATGTAATCCCTACTGATCCATATTCCAATATTTTTTCCTTTACCGCGCCGCGGTCATTCGCGTTGATAATATACGCGCCTTTGAGTCTCAGCGCCGCCCCTTCGTAGGCGGCGCTGACACTGTCCGGCAATGCCTCCCTTGCCTGCTCATATGGATATTCATTTTCTTTGGCTGCCCCCACGTAAGCTCCCAGGGTGCGGATGGCATAGTCATATTTTCCACCATACACAAAACATTTTTCGGCATTTCCGCTATCCATAAACCGGGTGCCTTCCCCCATCTGCTGGCCGCGGTTTCCAAATACAGAATGATATGTGTAATATACCAGATGGCGTTCCGATAAATCCTCCGCTCCGGGAATTCCCCGAAGCTGCGCGCCGATCTGCAGCATATCCATAGTGGCAAATGCCCAGCAATCTCCGTATCTCTGCTGCTTGACCTGCAGGTATACCCCCTGCTGCCTCAGATCATAGTGAGAGAGAAATGGAGACGACTCCCCCGCATCATTCGGCTCTGTCTGGATCTCATACAGTTCCGGCTCGTCCTCCTCCAGATATCCGCCCTGCCCGGCATAGGGCAGGACAGCTTCTTCCACGGCAGCAATTTCTTCATCAGTCATGGCTCTTCCCAGAATATAATCCGGTTCCTCCGCGTTTACAGCCATGGGTATCCAAAGACCCAGCATCAGCAGTACAAAGCCCAATACCCCTGCTCTTCTCATGTAAGCCTTACCTCTTTCCTGCATAGCTACAGTCTGGCCTGGGCCAGACTGTAGCTGCGTACCGATCATCAATATGGCTCTATGCCATACCTGCTCATAATCTCATAAAATTCCCTGCTTCTGGCAAACCCATAAAAAACATTCTCACGGGAATCCCCCGCCTTAAGTCTTTGTGTCCAGGTATAAAGGCCGTCCACATCATATTCTCTGTCAAGAAAAGTTCTATACAATACCTTGCAATACTCCTCATCACTTAAGTTCTTTGCCAAAAATTCTCGAGAGAATATAAAGTCCTTTGCCACATTTTCCACCGATTTCTCCTGACGCAGGATTACACGGCACCAGGTCTCCATACCCTCGTCATCCCCGTTTCTGCCAAGTGCCTTATTGTATAATCTGGTAACAAAAGCCGTCACCCCTTCGTTTTGGTCACGATATGCATCCCAGGTAATTGTGCCCCTCTCCACTCCATAGCTGGCGCATACCGTTGAAAATTCCGAGGAATTGGCAAATCCCGCATAGATCGCCTCCCTGCTCATACCCAGTTCCAATTTCCGCAGCCAGGTTTCCTTGCCTGCCTTATCCGCATTTCTGTTAAACATTACCCGATAAAGTATATTTACATACTCCTCATCGGACAGGCCCTTTTCTTTAAACTCATTACTGAAGAAAAATCCCATCGCTACGTCCGCGCCATTCTTTTTCCTGCTGATAAGCTCCTGATACCAGAAATCTACCTCCGAATCCGCATAGGACTTCCTGCCCAGCGCATCCAGATATAACCTGACAATGAACGCTTTCAGCTGCTTCTCCTGCTCCGGCGTAGGATTCAGTGTCTGGGACGAACCCGGCTCCGGACAGGCGGAAGCAGGCATGTTCCTGTATACCGGAATCTTGAAAACAAACATATTATTCAGCGCGCCGGCCCTCTCATAAGCCGCCCTGGTGGTTGTTCCCTCTGTCATGGGAGCTGTGATATTCTGCATGTATTGATGTGAAAACACACCATTGTAGGAACTGTCCACATCAAATTTTTGCAGATACAGGGTATCCTGCCCCTTTAAAATATAGTTTTTGGAGATAAACTCCGCTCCGCCCGCAATGGATTTGCAGCGGGTATTCCAGCCCTTGCTCTGGGCATATTTAAGGCCCGATTCAATGACTTGCTGATCCGTGGTTCCTGAGGCGCTTATATTATAATAATTGTAGTAGCCCACATATCCCGGATATGTGCCGGAAATCAGGGATGAGGTTCCGTTGACTCCCTGCTCCTGGTACACCCTGGACGCCAGATGGAAAGGGCTTACTCCCATACCTTGCCCCAGATTAAAGAAATACTGTGAGTAGGAAATCCCCTCGCCGGGAATCTCCCCTCTCATAAAGGAATTCTGTATGATATTCTGCACGCCCTGCACGGTATGGTAATTGCCGTTGTAGGTCAGCTGTTCAAACATGAAAATATATTTCTCGTTCAGGAAATTGCGGGGATCGACACAGTATTCCACGGCCTCCCTGGTGGCCAGATACCAGCCCGGGGATCTCTGCTCTCCCTTCCAGGCCGCAGGCTTGGATGAATGCACCCAGCTGCGGTCCCCCCGCATCTCCTCCGTAATGACTGTACTCCACTCTATATTGGTGTTCATGGGCACAAACACCCAGTTTGGATGCTGGCTTTTCAACTGGTACAGGTAGGAACGGTAAGACTCAGGAAAGGCCAATATATCATCCGCCGCCCTCACCGGTATTTCCTCTTCCAGGCCCGTCCCCACATCCGTGAGAATTCCCGAGAGGTACTCCTGCTGCCAGTCCAGGAAACGGCTGTCAGTGCTGATCAGGCAATCCCCCAACACATAGCCCCGGTAGGTCTGCTCCTCCTGTGCATAACTCACCAGAAACCATATTGCTCCGTCCTGCAGTTCTACACTCTCGATCATCACCTGGCCTCCGGAGGGGATCTCTGTCATGCCGCTCTCCACATATCCGGCAGTGTTCGAGAGAGGATACTGGTCCATACGATACAGAGTGGCCACAATCTCTCTCTCTGCAGCCAACTGCTCCAACACCTTTGCAGCCTGTCGGATCTGTTCCTGGTGCGGAGCCTCATACCGGGGGCTTACCGCCTCCTCTTCATCCGGCTCCGTTGTTACGGCCGTTATGTCCTGCGCTTCCATGGCCTGCAGGGCAGGCAGCGGACTGCCGCATACCGTCATTGCACAGGCCATACCTATGGTAATATATCTGATTGCCTTTTTTTTCATCCGTCACTCCTCCTGATTTAAAGACCCGCATCCGCACTCCCGGTGCCCGGATGCGTTTATAGTTCCTCTGTTTCAATTATCTCAAGTTCCATTGGATGTGCTATCATCTGTGATCCCGCATAGAGATTCCACTCTATCCGATACTTTCCGGCCCCCTCCGGTGCCATCAGCAACACCTGGAAGTCCCTGTCTGTCCCCTGAAATCTGGAAGAACCCATGCCTGCCGCTCGGCCTCCCTCGTCCCATACCGTCCAGGTCAGCTGCCACTGCAGGTTTTGACGCAGGGTGTCCGGCAGCATCACCCGAAAATCCATGCGCAGGAACCCTCCCCTTAACATGGGCATAACCGCAGGCGTGCGCAGCGCCAGTTCCCCCTCACAGTCGCAGACGGCAAATACCGGTTCCCTTCCACACTGTTTTTGATAGCACTGC
Source organism: uncultured Lachnospiraceae bacterium (assembly GCA_947176785.1). Lineage (GTDB taxonomy): Bacteria > Bacillota > Clostridia > Lachnospirales > Lachnospiraceae > Acetatifactor. The sequence continues at coordinate 1,101 of CAMWSA010000201.1, read as the reverse complement.
TGCCACTTATGATGAAACAGCAATTCCCTGCCATGCCGTAACTCCTCGTTCCTGCAGATTTCGGCCTTGCGTCGGTTCTCCTCCGGGATGTCCGGCGTATATTCCCTGGAAAAGCCCACAAACCGCCCTCTTCCACGATATACCTCCCGCTCCTCGTAAACCACGTCGTAAAAATTCTCAAAAAGATATTCCGGCCTTTCGACCTCCGTGTTCCAGTCCTCCAGGAACCCCGGCCAATTCATGGTCACATAGGGATGAAGTTCCACCAGCTCCGGATACTCACTGATCAGGTAGTTAAAGTATCCGCTCCACTCACTGGCCGCCCCCTCCGCCACCTGGGGATACCGCTCCAGCATCTCCAAAAACAGGCGCTTGTCAATGACCTGAGGCATATGGGAGTCAAACATAAAGGTGGAATAACCCTGCCCAGTAAGAAAGTCCCGGCATTTCCACATACTGACATCAAAGGAGGTGGGATTTCCCTGCGTCCCTTTCCAATTTCTGAGATCTCCCAGGTAGTAAGCCTGATACCGCATATTGCTAAAAAAATTTTTTTCAGATATTTCTTTCAGAGGACGATAGTCATCATCACTCATAATGAAGACCTGGTTAATTATATCATTGGCAATGGCTTTTGTCCGCAGGAAAATATTGCGAGCAGCATGGTCTGAGGGCAGTTCACACCCGTTCAGAAGCGCGCTGTCCGTCAGGTAACGGATCTGCAGCTTTCCCCTGTATTCCCTGCTGACCTCTGCCTCCATGGCATCAGGACAGCACAGCACAATCTCCCTGATAAAAGGCATAAACCGCTCTATAAAGGGCAGGCTGCGCAGAAAATCCCCCGCTCTGGCCGACAGTATCACCATCTGCTTTACTCTGGCTGCCGCCGATATGTCAGGCGATTTCCCGGCCTTAAACAACCCCTTTATGGCTGTCCCGATCCGATCCGCCACCTGATCCCAGCCGATGGCCTTATAACCCTGTAGCGATTCCCGCATCTGCCCGTAGGCCTGCTCCCGGTCCGCCTGCTCCAGGACATCAACCAGCGAATGCGGATCCTGTGGGGAAAAATACCGGCAATAGTCCCCCCCCACCTCCCGC
>CAMWSA010000200.1 GCA_947176785.1 uncultured Lachnospiraceae bacterium | reverse complement strand
ATATGGGACAGGGCTGTCCGCTGCTCGCTGTCCACCAGCTGCGCCACATAACGCATATACACAGTCTCGTTATTGATACAAAATCAGTCAAGCACCATGGTCTTCATCTTGATCCGATCGTCTTTGGCAAAAGCCTGATCCGCCTTAATCACCCGACGAAAATCCGGCTTTTCTGCCGCCGGAGCATCCCCCAATGTATAAGGAAACTGCTCCGCCTCCTTTTTGGCCAGGGCCGTGATCTCCACAGGGCGGTATTTGTTCATCTGCAAAATGCAGTCCGCCTTATGAAAATAGGAGCCGCAGCTGCCCGCCACCAGCACCGTGGAGATGCCGTATTTTTCATAAAGTTCCCGCACCCGGTCAATAAAAGGAATGATGGGCTCCATATCCCGGCTGACCACACGCTGCATCAGCTCGTCCCGGATCATAAAATTGGTGGCGCTGGTGTCCTCGTCAATCAGAAATGCCTTTGCCCCCATCTCCACGGCCTCCACCGTGGCGGCCGCCTGGGAAGTGCTGCCGCTGGCATCCTCGGTGTAAAAACGGCTGGTGTCCTTGCCTCCCGGCAGATTACGGATAAACATGGAGATATCCACCTGCTGGATGCTCCTGCCGTCCTCCGCCCGCAGCTTCATGGCACTGTCCTCCGTCAGCACATACTCCCTGCCGTCCCCGGCAATATGGTCATAGACGCCCTTTTCCAACGCCTCCAGCAGCGTAGACTTTCCATGGTAGCCGCCGCCCACGATCAGCGTCACGCCCCTGCGGATGCCCATGCCCCGAAGTGTCCCTTTGTGGGGCAGCTGCAAAGTCACAGCCATCTCCTGGGGGCTGGCAAACGCCACCGCATCCTTCATGGGCTGGGAGGACACGCCGGATTTGCGGGGCAGGATGGCTCCGTCCGCCACGAAAGCCACCAATTCCCGCTCTTTTAACTGCTGCCGGATGTAAAGCTGGTCGTCCGCCAGGTGCAGCACCTTCTCCAGGCCGTCCTTGGGACAGGATGCCGCCAGCAGAGTCTGCTTTACACACACCGGCAGAAAGTCAAACAGGATCTTGACCAGTTCCCCTGCGTTGATGGTGCGCCCGTTGGCGGGGAAGCCGATCTCCATGCGGACCGTGACCTGGCCGTCTGTGGGATTCACGGTGCAGGCGCTGCGCTCCAGGATCTCCTGCCCCGGCTGGCTGATGCCCATGAGGCCGCTCTTCCCGGAACCCCTGGCCTTGAAAGAATACTCCTTAATTTTTGCCGCCACCCGCCGCAGCAGGTAGTCCTGAAAGGCAATCCGTCTGTGTTTTTCCCCGTAACAGCCCTTATCAAAGCCTGCTACCCTGCCCGGTATGATCAGGCTCACCTTGGAAGGGGCCGCAAAGGGGTCCCCCTGCACATGGTCAATGGACAGCACATATTGCTGAAACTGGTACTGTCCCCGGGTGTCCTTGTAAGCCGGATAGCTCTTGTGGTCGATCTGTCGTAATAATGTCTGTAATTCTGCTGCTGATTTCATTGTTCTCCTCCTGATTCCATATCCCATCTGAAACAATATTTTTATTTAATATTACCACTCATACTCCAACACCTGGCAGTTGCCGATGCCGAAGGCCGCAAATTCCTCGTTGGTCATATCCGCAAAATAGGACTGCACAATCCGGGCAATACCGTTGTGGGCCACCAGCAGGTAAGCCTTTCCTTCCGGCTCCCGGCGAAGCTCGTCCAGCAGGTTGTAGATCCGCTGGGCCATCTGCATCATGGACTCGCCGCCCCCGTTGCGGTTTACAAACTGGGCTTTGGCCGCCCGGAACGCTGCCCCGTCCCGTGGGGTGGACTCCCACTTTCCGAAGTCCTGCTCCTTTAAACGTATCTCTTCCCGCATGGGAAGCCCGGTGATCTCGTGTATGTGGCGGGCGGTCTCGGCGGCCCGGATCAACGGCGAATAGAGGATCTCGTCAATCCCATAACCGGCCCGGGCAATCAATTTCCCCAATTTCCTGGCCTGCTCATGCCCCTGTTCCGTCAGGGCGATATCCGTGGCACCGCAAATTTTGTTTTCCACATTCCAGATGCTCTGCCCATGTCTGGCAAAATATAGCTTTCTCATGTATTTTTCCTTCCGATTTAAACTTCGCATCGACTCCGTCAAATCTCCTGAAATATTTTTACACAGTACCCCCCATGCAACGGGCTGCTCCACCTTGCATGAAAGTCTGGGGGTTTACTGTGAAGATGCACACAAGCCGCAAGGGCATGCGGTCTGGTACACAGCTGTCTTGCCGAATAAGCAAGGGAGCTTATTCGGACTGCGCGGTTTCCGCAGGCAAGCTTCAATACTTTCTGTCTTGCAAAATGAGCAAGGGAACTCATTTTGACTGCGCGGTTTCCGCAAGGCAGGTAGCTGGACTTTCACAGTATATACGACTTTCCTCTCCGACTCTGGAATATCCTCTGGCCCCTTCCGCATTTCCCGACACTATTTTTTATTGTACACAGAAAATCCCATTCCTGCAAGCAAAAAAATAAGTTGGCAAAGGAGCGCCGGACAATGCCGGCGCTCCCGAATAATGGCTTATTCTGCTAAACTCAGTCGATGCTTATAACCTGCCCCGCTGTGATACGGTTCACATTTCTAATCTGGGGATTAGCCGCTGCCAGCCGGGCGACTGTCGTGTGATAATCGCGGGCAATCTTCCCCAATGTATCGCCCTGCTGCACGATGTAGGCGGGGACACTGTTCCCGCTCCCAGTATTTGCAACACTGTAATGTGCCGCCAGATACAGGGGCCCGTACCAGGCGATCTCGTTGTCCACCGCCTCTCCTGCCGGGATGATGACATGGTAATCTACGCCCTCATAGGTGTACTCCATCTCCAGAGCCACATCCCCACGCTTTACCAGCTGCTGCATAACGCTGTTGGACAGGGTGTTTATGTTCTCGTCCCTGGTCACTTTGACGGTGGTGCCGGAGGCTGCGGCCGCAATCCCGCTCTCCAGCTTCCCCTGAGAAGAGTTTTCCGCGCGCTGAGCGGAATTATCGGATCTTGAGGTGGTGTCCAGAATACCGGACTCAGGGCCCACGGCTCCTCTGGCCATCACATCAATATTTCTGCTGTCCGCCTGTACCGTGACATAATACCTGTCCCCGCCGTTTTGGGAAATGGCATCGGAAAAATCCACGTCGACTACTGCGCTGTCTTTACATGTATTGGCAGAAATGTATTTCGACGCGCAAGCTTTATCGCCCTGTCCCTGTCCGTATAATCTTACTATATACTGCACATCACCCAACAGACTCTCCGAAATGTCAAGCTGCTCAAAATGGAAGATCCCTGTTTTCTCCGCATCCCAGTATCCGCTGACAACCCCCAGTTCCTGCTCCGGGCGAACATAAGTTATCTCCTCTGACCATCTTGACCACTCACTGTCCCGATAGATTTCATCTCCGCTTGCTGCCACCGCGCGTATACGAAACTTGTAGGTTCCCGACTCGGATACTTGGTCGCGAAATGTAAAATGGAATTGAAGCTTCGGAAAAGTTCGACAGGGCTGAATTTCACTAAAATAGGGCTCTCCGTCTTTATAAAACTCTATTTCCCAGTTAAATATACCGTCTTCCTCGATGTTTCCGCCGTCCCACCATATGGTATACTTTGCATTGGGGAATACGGGAATTGAACTGATATCCCCCCAATCAAAAACGATTGGCGCATTCAGCTGCACTTTCTCCGTGTCTTCCTCCGTCTCAGACGCATTGCCCGTAACGGAACGCATCTCCAATCCCGGCTCTTCCTCCGCGCTTACCCGAAGCATGGAGTTTAAACCGCCAACAGGCGATGTCAGCATCGCCAGCGCCATAAGGGACGCTATCATTACCCGTCTCTTCATTATCCTGTTTCCTCCTGTTATACTTTCTTAATTGACATGCCGCTTTCTCTGTGTACCGACGCGTCAAGGAAACAGCGAAATACCCAAATCATCAACAATGTCAGAATTACTGTAATTTATACTTTCTGATTTGTCAACTGCCTTCAGGCGTTGCTTTTCATGATTCCCTGTATTTATCAGCTTTTTGGAGTGCAAAAAAATATTATTAAAAGAGCATTAATATCTTATATAACGTCTGTCAGCATTATTCTTCCCATCCATATATTTTTTGCGCATAGAAAGACCCGGCGGAGATTTCTCTCCGCCGGGCCGTCTATACTTGGCTTACACAATCCATTCTATTGTTTAGCTGCCTTAGGACTGCTTACATCATACCGCCCATTCCGCCGCCTGCGGGCATTGCGGGAGCGTCCTCCTTGATGTTGGCCACCACGGACTCGGTGGTCAGCAGAGTGCTGGCAACGCTGGTTGCGTTCTGCAATGCGCTTCTGGTCACCTTGGCGGGATCCAGAATGCCTGCGTTCACCATGTCCACATACTCCTCCTTCAGCACATCGAAGCCCACACCCACTGCGGATTCCTCCACCTTGTTAATGATCACGCTGCCCTCTAAACCTGCGTTGGCCGCAATGTGATACAGGGGAGCCTCCAGGGCCTTCAGCACGATCTGAGCGCCGGTCTTCTCATCGCCTTCCATGGTCTCTGCCAGCTTGGCAACCTCCTTAGCCGCATGGATATAAGCGGAACCACCGCCGCAGATGATGCCTTCCTCCACGGCAGCCCTGGTTGCAGCCAGAGCATCCTCCAGGCGCAGCTTGGCTTCCTTCATCTCGGTCTCGGTAGCGGCACCCACACGGATCACTGCCACGCCGCCGGCCAGCTTAGCCAACCTCTCCTGCAGCTTCTCCTTGTCAAAGTCAGAGGTGGTCTCCTCAATCTGCATCTTGATCTGGGAGATACGGCTCTGGATAGCACTCTTGTCGCCCTCGCCGTCAACGATCACCGTGTTCTCCTTCTGGACCTTCACGGACTTCGCACGTCCCAGCATGGACATATCGGTGTCCTTAAGCTCATAGCCCAGTTCGGAACTGATCACGGTGCCGCCGGTCAAGATGGCGATATCCTCCAGCATGGCCTTTCTTCTGTCGCCGTAGCCGGGAGCCTTCACAGCCACCACATTGAAGGTGCCGCGCAGCTTATTGACAATCAGGGTGGTCAGGGCTTCGCCCTCCACATCCTCGGCGATGATCAGCATCTTGGCACCGCACTGTACCACCTGCTCCAGCAGAGGCAGAATCTCCTGGATATTGGAGATCTTCTTGTCGGTGATCAGGATATAGGGATTATCCAGAGTCGCCTCCATCTTATCCATATCCGTGGCCATATAGGCGGAGATATATCCTCTGTCAAACTGCATACCCTCTACCAGGTCCAGTTCGGTCTGCATGGTCTTGGACTCCTCGATGGTGATTACGCCGTCCCCGCTGACCTTCTCCATGGCATCCGCCACCAGCTGGCCCACTTCCTCGTCGCCTGCGGAGATGGCTGCCACTCTGGCGATATGCTCCTTGCCGTTCACCTTCTGGCTCATGCCCGCTATGGCCTCCACTGCACAGTCGGTAGCCTTCTTCATTCCCTTTCTCAGGATGATGGGGTTTGCGCCTGCCGCCAGGTTCTTGATACCTGCATTTACCATGGCCTGTGCCAAAACGGTCGCCGTGGTGGTGCCGTCACCGGCCACATCGTTGGTCTTGGTCGCCACTTCCTTTACAAGCTGTGCGCCCATGTTCTCAAAGGCATCCTCCAACTCGATCTCCTTGGCGATGGTCACGCCGTCGTTGGTGATCAGGGGAGCGCCGAAGGACTTATCCAGCACCACATTCCTTCCCTTGGGGCCCAAGGTTACTCTAACCGTATCAGCCAGCTGGTTCACGCCGGACTCCAGGGCTGCGCGCGCCTCTGCGCCATACTTAATTTCTTTTGCCATAATGATTACGCCTCCATTTTCTATATTGATAGGCAGCCGCCAGGGATAACCCCGTCCCGGCTGCAGCAATGCCGCTTTCCCGCGGCACCTGACCACAATACACAGTCTCCGGATACCGGATGCTCCGTCTCCTGCTCAGTGTGGTGCCTGTTACTGGATAACCGCCAGAATGTCATTCTGCTTTACGATGATATACTCATCCTCCTCCAGCTTCACTTCCGTGCCTGCGTACTTGGAGAAAATCACCTGGTCGCCGGCCTTGACTTCCATCTTCACTTCCTTGCCGTCCACCACGCCGCCGGGGCCAACCGCAATCACCTCCGCCTGCTGGGGCTTCTCCTTGTTCTGTCCGGGCAGCACGATGCCGGACTTGGTGGTTTCCTCCGCCACCAGCTGCTTCAATACGACTCTGTCGCCTAAGGGTACTAACTTCATATTGTCTGCCTCCTTAACTGATTCTTGTATTGTTAGCACTCTTTTATGTCGAGTGCTAATCCCTGGAACATATATTAGATTTATATGCGGCGGTTTGCAACCACACGCAGTCGGATTTATGTCGCATATCCATGCATGTATCTCTCATTTTCTAACTTTTCCTTTCATTTACTCATCTTTGACGGTTTGATGTGATTTTATACTTATTTTAGAATTATAAAAACTTATAAAACCTATTTGTCAAACCGCCGAAGCAGGGCATATACGCCAAAAGCCGCAACAATCATAAACAGATAGCCGTTCCCCAGAGATTTAAAAAAGTCGCCCATCAGCTGGTATTCCTGCAAAACCCCCCAGGTCTGCTGCCATTTTTCAATGAACGGCAGCCCCGGATAACGGGAATACATACCCAGATTATTGGTGAGAAACAGTATAAATCCGGCGTAGGTGGCAATGGGCAGCACAATGATACTGAGTACCACACTGACGAACATCCCCTCCGTTCCCAAATTCAGTGAAAAAAGCTTGTACCCTCCAAAACTCAGAAGGATCATGAGCATACCGCCATATACGGTAATATAGCCC
>CAMWSA010000199.1 GCA_947176785.1 uncultured Lachnospiraceae bacterium | reverse complement strand
TGTATCAATGCCCTTTCAGTGGGGCTATCATTTCTACAGCAGAATCCGTGGCTGACAGAGTTCTTAGATCAGGTATCAATGCCCTTTCAGTGGGGCTATCATTTCTACAGTACCCTCTCGCAATCCCTTATTTTATGCGGGTCTCACAGACCATTTTTGCATATAATTATCAGAATATTCTGAATTTGGATGTTTTGAAGCCATTTTTTTGGCTCGCCAATACACTGTTAAAATATTAACGCTTTTTCCCGCATCTGTCAATCATTTTTTCCATATAGGTATTAAAAATAGATAAGCCACTATATAACTTTTAATAATAAGATGCAGGAATCAGCCCTGCAAAGTTTTTGATCTTTACAAGGCGATATCCTATTATTTTATAATTCGATCCTCCACTCGACCTTATCCCCTTCCTTCTTCCTGGCCAATAGGCCAATCTTAATTTCCATACTGTCCGTAATGTTGTCGTCAAACAGCGCTTCCAGTTCCTGCTCACATTTTTTTACTGCTTTGTCCAGGCCCTGCTTCTGCTTGCGCAATTCAATCAGCTTTTCCGCTATTTCTTGTGCCCTACTGGCTGTATTAATTTCATTTTTCAAGATTTTCTGCTTATCGATTGAAACCGTTCCACGTAGGGGCATTGTGACAGAAGTATTTTCCTCTGATTTCTGAAGCGCATGCAGCACCGGAGAAGGATAGCAATGTTTTGTCCTATGGAATCTGCAGGTACATCCGATTTCCGCGGATATCCGCTTATACTGTTCACGCAGTTTTATGCAGCTGACTGGTTTTTCGGGACAACGCATGATAAATTTTTGTGTCACATGACTGGAATAATTCAGAGTAAATGACATTACTTTGTGGACGAATTCCTTTCCTTCTGCACCGATGTGTCCGAATACATAGAGAATGCTCAGGCGTTCATAGTGTGTCAGATAGCATGTTTTTTTTGCTTTCTGGCATAAATAGCGCATCAAACTACACTCTTCTAATACTTTACGCACGGCGTCATGCATGACTTCAAATTCTTTAAGATCCATGTCTGCATTTTCAGCCTTGCCAAAAGCTGTCTGCGCCCTGTCCAATGGCTGGCGGATCTGTCTGGCAGCCTCCATAGTTTTTTCATTATATCCTGACGCTATGGTTTTTTTGAGCACATGAAGTGGATAACAGACGATATTATCTATAGCATCCTGCTGCGGCCAGCAGAGTTCCCCTGTTTCCGTCATGAAACAGCTTTTCCTGCCAGTGTGAGGATGGATGCCAAATGGCAATTTCATGCACTGCCCTTTTTTGCCATTGCGAAGCCGTGTCTTATTAGGAAAATATTCTACCTGGATACCGCTGTTGCTCCAAACTTCCACAACTCTTGCGTCTATCAGGTCTGTAAGCATATTTACATACCGAACCGGAATCCACTCGTCAAAAAATACCCATACATGAAATCCCCTGCCCCCGCTTTTCTCAAGATAACTTTTTATGCCAATATGATAGAATTCCTTTCGGAACCTTTCAGCTATGTGCAGGCACTTTTTCATATATTCTTCTACTATTCCTTCTTCCTGCCGGAGCAGGATCCCTTTTGATATGTCCAGGTCAATAACCAGATATTTGACTGTCGCATTGTTGCGCTGTATATAAGTGCTTACTATTTTTTCACCTGATAGATGTGCATGTACTAATTCAGGAAGCAGAGGTTCCTGGACCTCCCTGCAAATCCTTCGTCCAGCATCTGTCATTTCATTTAATGCGTAAAGATCTTCTCTTCCAACAAAAAGTTCCATGTATCTGGCTATCCCATCCGCGCTGAGTCTCATCTCCTCTTTTCCGTCTGCAGACAATGCAGATGATATCATTGGTAATACAGATGGATGATTCCTCGTCTGCCTGCCTTTCTCAGACAGTACTGCGGCATTCTTATATTTTTTCAGGTCTGCATACAACTGCATCAGTTCTAAGCTGATATCCGGTGATTCCTGGATCACGTATTTTTTATACATCTCCAAAAGTTCTGTTACCATTGGATTATCTGTATATTTCTGTTCATCTTCCCATAATTCCGGAAGATTATAGTACATTTCATACTCCCGCAGGCTTTCCACCTGCATATGATATTTCTGCCAGACAGATGCCAGGTAGACAGCGATATCTTTATAAGGATTTTTCATCTTTAACCGCTGCGCTTTCATCCCAGCCAGGTCCATGCTTCCAGATTTCTGCATACGGTATACCCAGACTGCATATTCCAGTATCCCATGGAATTCCTTCTGAACTGAAAAATACTGTTCCCATCCATTCACGATTTCCAGTGCTTTGCGCATACGTACAGAAAAATCAGAATATGATGAATTCAGCCATATATCTTCCAGCCTTCCGTTCAGATGTATCTTTGCTTTGTCAGGCACAGATATGCCTTTTTTGTCAAAATGGCTGCCAAGAAAATCAAATCCTTCAGAAAGCCTGGCAATCTTTGTCTTTTCCTGATTAAATTCCAGGCCGATTGCTGAAAAATATGATACCATCTGCTTAAGGTAACCATCCGCTTCTTCCCGGCTTTGAAAAAAAATCAGCAGGTCATCGGAATAACGTACGTAAAACCTTGTTTCGTTTCTGATCCTTTCATCCAGATCCGTCAGATAGATGTTGGATAAAATAGGCGCAATGGCAGATCCCTGGTACAGGCCGAGCCGTTTTTCACTAAGGATTCCGTTTTTGTCCAGAGAAGGTGCGCAGATGATCTTTTTTAATAACTCCAGCACGTCCTCTTCCACTATCCGTCTTCGTAATTCACCAAATAAGTAATCCTGTAGTATACAGTCAAAAAAAGAATGGATATCCGCTTGCAGCACCCAGCACTCACCTGACTTTTTGATATAAGCGCAGATATCCTGTGACGCATGCAGCGCGGACTTTCCACTGCGATACGCATAGCTGCTTTTTGAAAAAAATGGCTCATATAGATTCGCGAGTTCTGCAGCAGAACATTGCACGACTTTGTCACGCATGCAGTATAGGCTGATATATCTCACTTTTTCCTCTTTATAAAGCGGTGCCAGGCGTACTGGCTGGCACTCGTATGTATGGTCCCTCAATTCCATGGCCAGGACTTTTAAATAATTTTCCCGTCCTGCCTCAAATTCTTCACATGAAATTTCATCAACTCCTTCTTTCGGCCTTTTTTTATATACCTGCTTCCATGCTATGCGAAGTTTCTGCAGGTCTGCAATTTTAGTATATAACCCCATATCTTTCTCCTTTCGTTCTACTTCCTTTCTGCCATTGTCATATGACAATAATGCTACTGTTTAGATTTTCAGGTTCATGCAGTGGTTTCCCTATCGTCATGATTTTTTCCATGCAGTTTTTGCACAGCGGATAAAAGCGCACACTGCCTGCGCATTTTTCTGTAGTCAATTTCAAGATCTCTCCATATAATTTTTGAAATCTAGCATCCGTCAATGAACACTCAAAAACAGAATATTGAATTCTTACGCCATACCCTTGCAATAATTTTGACAGCTTTGTGCGGGTTCTGTCTTCTTCTATATCATAGCTGATCAAATATGTCATTTTTTCCATCCCAATGATACGGCACATAATCGACCTTATCCTGCAATGCCTTTTTTAGGCTGAAACTCTGTTTTCGAATGATTTTTCTGTAATTTTCAGGCTGTATGGACTTCCGTCCAGTCATCCACAATTCAAATTCCTGACAAAACTTCTTAAATCCATCCTCCGTTAGAATGATATGTCCCTCTTCTTCCTGAAAATCATATTCATTGATCACACGCTTATTAAAACTTCGGACTACAAACCGGTCTACAACTGGCTGGCGAAATTCTTCCACAATATCCAGTGCCAGTGACTTCCTTCCGTAACGGATGCCATGCAAAAATCCCAGATATACCTCAAAAGATTCTGATTCCAAGCACGCGCATACTTCCCTGGTCAAAAATGTATAGCCAAGGCTGAGAACTGCGTTGACAGGGTCTTTCGGCGGTCTGCGGTTTCTTCCGCTGAACTTGAAGCTGCAGTCAACCATATGAGAAAAGCAATTAAAATAAATATTACTACACATGCCTTCTATTCCAAAGATATCATTTGCTGTCATACACTTCCCCAATCCCGTCTTCAGCTTCTGCATTTGCTCCAATTCCTTTTTTGGCACAAAACCATCTTTATACCGGTGTTGTTTTACGACTCTCTGTTGATTTTCAATCTTGTTCTTTATGATTATTCGTGCCAGCCTCATTCTCTCATCCATATCCTGATATGCTTCATACTGGGCAAACCTCAGAAAAATATTTTTGGATGAGTCCGAAAGCGCTTGCCCAACCAGCCGTCCGGCTCTGGTAAAAAGACTCACATCTATGCCGTATTCCATCAGGCTGGCCAATGCCTGCGTGGATATCTGTACATTGCCAAAAATGGAAACACCATCCAGATTCCCCATTGGAAAAGTCAAAAGGCGTTGTCCCTGTTTTATTACTTCAAGCGCTTCTCCATTTTTCCGGATGTAGGCTCCTTGTTCTTTTACATATAGCATGCTCATTTTCTCTCTCCCATAATCTGATAATATCTGGAACTGATCGGATTCATAAACATGCAGGCTTTTTTATATGAAGAAAATTTGATTTTTTCTATCTGGCAGAATTTTTGGAACAATTCCTTTACAAAATCCCTGAACTTGAAATAATCCTCCTGTCGTACTGGTCCCAGGCCATGTGCAAAAATACTGTTATTTCTAAGAGATACCATTGCGCGGATGCGCTTCAGCTGGCCAATAGCAATGCCATCTTTTCCTGTCATCACTTCATCGCCCAGGGCTGCCAGCAGCAGACAGCCATCCATAAGCGCAACCGGCGATGGCAGGTAATCCCTGTCATTTCCATGGAACAGTTCTCTGCGCAGGCTGGAACTTACCTCCTCCAGATGCGATATCCTGTTTTTCGGACTTAAATCCGCATAATCGCTTCCTGCATTTGAAAAGTCCATCTTCCCATATTCAGGCTTAGAAGCAAAAATCCTATAATTCATCAGCCTCCGCTGGACAACCATCTCCAAAAGACGGTATAAAAGAAGTGTTGCCATGTCATATTTTTCCTGTTCCTCACGTCTCATGGCATTGCTGTACATCGTATGCATCAATGCCACGATCAAAGGTTTATTTTTCAGTATTTCGGCCTGCTTCCGATCACGAAGAAAGCCCGGAATCTTGCCAAGCTGGCAAAGTATTTTATATTGGTCATTCAAAACAGTCTGGAAATCCATCATCAGTATTTTTTTATGTATCCGGTAATCACGTTTCAATTCTCGCAGAAGTTCCTCCATCACTTGCATTGCATTTGCGAATTCAAGCGCATCCCAGTGTTCGTACACTTTCACAAGAAGATACACAAAATTGATCTGCTGACGGTTCATCGGATCCGGGATACTCTCTTTTAAATATTTTAATTTTTCTGCAGCGCCTGCATAATTATACCGTTCAATTAATACAAACACCTTCTCCAGTTCAAAATCCCCAAACACTTCGATTGGGTTGTCAATATATAAAAGCTCCTCACTTCCTGGCCTAGGCTTTCGAAAAAACGACAAATATTCGCTTGTTCCAACATAAATAAGTTGAACGTCGATCAATGATCCTGCAAGGGCTGCTGCTGCGGACATCGTTTTTGTTCCGCCCGTAAAATCAATATACACTTTTTCTGGTCTTTCCCAGCCGATATATGCCTGTTTGATCTTCTGATATACAGACAGTGAATCAGTCGCATCTACAATACTTTTTTCATATGCTTCTGCCTGAAGCTGCAGAAAATTCACGATCTTACTGATAATTTTTTCTGTATTATCCGTATACAAAAACAGTATCCGTTTTGGCTTCAGCAATGAAATATTCAATATCAGCGGTTCATAAGATGTGCCTACAGACAAGATTAAATAATCTACATTTTCAAACACCTGGTCAGCATTACGCTCTAAATAACAGTCAATAATCGGAGGCATAAGGTATTCCTCATAATAGGCTTCTGCCCGTTCACGCTGTGCCAACGTCTTTCGTTCCATTTCCATCCATGTTTCTGTCAATTGCTGCAGTTTATGATTGTTTCTATTTTGATCCTCCACTCCGTATACTCTCCCTTTCTTTTGTTCACATGATTCCACCGCTTCAGTAACAGCGAAACGGATTTATGATACAATCAGGTTATCAAAATACTGCATCTAAGACTATGCAAAACAGGTCTGAAAAAATACAACTGAGAACATCTTTTTCATCCAACCATTTTTGCAGTTTATCAAAGTCCCGCTATGAAAGTGATTATTAATAGAAAAAAAACAGCATTCAGAGTAAATGCATGGGATATTTGCAAGATATGCGATCAGACAGGAAAACCATTGGTTAAGACGCAGTGCCGTACTGTATTCACACGGGTAATCTGGCTGCTGTACTTCCTGACACTGTGTAAAATTATCAGAAATTTCAGTAACTGACGGTTCTTTCTGATTAAAGACCATAAGAATTTTTTCAACAGCATCTAAACCATAATGCTTATATGGGATAACAAGATCAGGCAGTTCATGGTGAATGTTCCTGCATTCTGCACAACGAAGCCTGCGGATCATCAAACGCAAAACAGAGCCATCATGCTGAATGACTTTCCGCAGGCGGCTCCCTGATACTTTCAGTTCACAGGAACAAAACGGGCATTGTGGGAAATCGTGGTTATGGACATGAAAACACTCTGAATCATTTTTATACTCAAGATGATAATTAGATATGATGATCATTATAATCTCTCCAAGAGCAGCACAAAATACTGTCAAACATATTCGTATAGGATTTCAAAAATGCTAATCTATATTTGTATCAATGCCCTATTAGTGGGGCTATCATTTCTAC
>CAMWSA010000198.1 GCA_947176785.1 uncultured Lachnospiraceae bacterium | reverse complement strand
CGTGGTCTCGGAGATGTGTATTAGAGAAAGGCGGAGCATCTGATAAACGCAGGATTTATAAAAAGAGATGAAAATGATATAAATATAATTCCGAATTATTTTGAGCCTTTTGAACAAAGGAATACAGATATCTATATTTCTACAAATGCGCATGACAAATTCAGGATGTTTAAGGGAGATGGTGACCAGGATAGGCCCAATTCAATGTAATGGTCCTGGCAGGTTACACAACAGTTCCAGACCATATACGGGATTTTGCAGAGTTGTAATGTATGAAGAAGGGAAGAAACTATCTCCAGAGGTTTTGGATGGCATTTTACAGGAGGCGTTAGAAAATGGCTGAAATATCAATTATCATACCCTGTTACAATGTGGAGGAATATATCGATCGCTGCCTGGAAAGCGTAGTGGCGCAAACCATCGGATTGGATATGATGGAGATTATTGTAATTAACGATGCGTCCACTGACAATACTCTTGATAAATTGTACAAGTGGGAGCGCCTTTATCCTGAAAATATCATAGTAATTACTTATGAGGAAAATCTGCGGCAGGGGGGAGCAAAAAATATTGGCCTGGCATATGCTTCGGGACAGTACATCGGTTTTGTGGATGCAGATGACTGGATTGACAAGGATATGTATAGTCTGCTGTATGAAAAGATGCGTACCCTTAAGTATGACGCTGTGAAATGCAAATTTGTAAGCGAAGCTTATCCAGGGGAGCATGCCATATTTGAGGATAACCGCCACGACGTGGAATATGTATTCACACCTAAGAACAATCTTTATTATGGGCAGGTGCAGGAATGTGGGAACCAGGGCAGTTATGGCAGTATTTGTACTGGGCTGTATAAAAAATCCATAATTGTGGAGCATGACATTCAGTTTCCTGAGAAGCTGGCTTGTGAAGACAATTATTTTGGCGCTATCCTCGAATTATATATTGGCTCCCTGTACATATTGGATAAGGTGATGTACCATTATTTTATCAATCCTGCTTCTACTATGACGAGTATCAATGCTCCACATCATCTGGACCGTTTGATGATCGAATTGATGCTTATAGATGCGTTTAAAGAGCGGGGAGCTTTTGAACCATGGCATGATGAAATTGAAAGAGACTTCCTGCAGAGGTTTTATCTTAATACATGGCATATTGTATTTACGAGATTTTCTTATATACCGGATATTTTCCCCTTTATGAAGATAAACATTTTAAAAATATTTCCGGAGTATAAGAGAAACCCCTATTTTTATATAATGAAACAGCAGTATCCGATATTGTGTCTGCTGGAAATGGATAACCAGTTCTGCCCGGAAGAACTGGCGGCGATACGAGAGGCATATTTGCAGCAAGTATGTCACACAGGGGAGGCATAGGTGGGCGTCGCGCATGGATACACTGCCGTGTTATAATCACAAAGGAATTGCGCGTGCTCGGGAGGAAATGTATGGCAGAAAATTTCTTGGAAGATTTATATAGAGAGGCCGACTTGGTATGTGATTTAAAACAGATCATTGAGTTTGCAAAGATCCATGATGAATACCATGCGGTTGAAATGGGGAACAAAATACTGCCCAGACTGGGGGAGATCTGTAAAGAGTACATAAAACAGGATTTGGCGAAGGGGACAGAACTGTGGAATGCCGTGCAGATGTTGATTGATGTAGATGATGATCTGATCTTGCGGGGAGACATAATAGAAAGCCGGATAATGCCGCTGTTGGAAGAGAAAATACAACGGCACGGAGGCCGGATTTATACGGAAAATGACGAGCAGGACTACAGTTTTGAAAGCAGCATATCCGGATTTTTGACGTTGAAGGATATCAAAAGGGACAAGTACATCCACAGCAGTGTTGATCCCATGTGGGAGGCGAGAAAGCTGGCGGATTATATCTATGAACCCCAAAAGGCGGCGTATTCCATCAGGGGATGTGGGCTGGGATATCTGATATATCAGTTGTACCGTGTTTCCAATGAAACAGTCACCATCAATGTGTTTGAAAAGGATGCCCGGATCGTGGAGTATGCCAGAAGATACGGGGTGCTTAACTGGGTGCCGGATGACAGGTTAAATGTGATTGTTGATGCAGACCCGGGTCCATTTTTGCGCAGCATTGAGCAAAAGGATATGGGATATTATGTTTTGATGCCGGAATTGTATGGTGAACAGGAGGAGGCCCGTCAGCTTCTGGAGGAAGTATATGTGCAATATAGTGCGCCCAAGAAGGCTTCAAGAGATATGGAGTTTAATTACTGGCATAACTGGCGAAGCCAATGCAGAATGATCTCGGAGTTTGACTGTTCCGGCCTGCAGAAAGAGTTTGTTGTCATCGCCGCAGGCCCCTCTTTGGATGATAGCATGGAATTTTTGAGAGAAAGCCAGGGTAATAAAACGTTGATTGCGGTTGGAACTGTGTTTAGAAAGCTGTTGGAAGCCGGCATTGTGCCGGATATGGTCGTGGTCCTGGATTTTATGGAGAGGATTTACGGACAGATAGAAGGTCTGGAGGATCAAAAGGTACCCCTGTTGCTGGGGATGACTGCATATTGGAAATTCGCCGAAAATTACCGGGGAGACAAATACAAGATTCCAATAACCGATTCCCCGGGTAAGGGAGGGGATAAAGATGCATGGGTAATCGGAGGGACGGTAACACATCTGGCTATGGAAGCGGCAATTCGGTTTGGAGCGGAAAAGATATACCTGGCGGGGGTGGATCTGGCGTATCCGAAAGGGCTTTCCCATGCGGAGGGTACCATGGACAGGGCAGTCGTAACAACAGAAGGCATGATGCCTGTGGAAGGCGTGGGGGAAACAATCGTGTATGCGGACAGGCAATTTATTTCATACCGGCAGTGGATTGAACAGAGGATAGAACTGACCCCATGGATAACATATTACAATCTGTCACACATTGGGGCCAGGATAGCTGGCACGAGAGAGGAAAACCGGATCAGCTGAATGCAGCCTGTGCGCTTATGTCTCCAAATAGTACAGGAATCCGATGCTCATAGGTATGATGCTTTAAAACCTGCTCATATCCATGCTGCGCAATTTCGGCTCTTTCCTGTTCATGGGACAGATAATATTCGATTTTTCCCATCATATCCTCGGTGTCCGTAAAGTATACAAAGTCTTCCTCCGGAACGAAACAATCCAGAAAGTCTTCCTGGTAATTGGTCAGGAGGAATCCCCGGCTGCCTATGATATCAAAGGCCCGCAGGGGAATGCCGCTCTTGATGCTGCGCAGGGTAATGTTCAGATTGATCCTGCTGTGGAAGAATATCGGAGGTGCTTCCCGATAATATTCCACCGGTCCATGATTGGTACAGCCTGGGCAGGTAAATGTCTGGTCGTTGGTGTACAGCTGCAGGGGATACTTCCGGCAGATCCTTTGAATTAACTCTGTCCGTTCCATGGCCGTGACATGACGAAGCAGGAAATAATTGCCGTAGAGATAACTTTCTGTTTCCACACCATCGGCGTTAGGCGGGCAGGGGCAGGATCTGCGCAGGTCGGCGAGTATGTCCTCGTTTAACAGTTCTTCGATAAAGGCGGTGCCATATACCAGTTTTTGGGCCTGCATAATGGCATCCAGATAGCCTCTGGTATAGCCGGAAACATTTTTGAGACGGTGATATAGCTGGTGCTTGGGTTCTGTATACAATGAACCGACAAAAGAGATGTCAGCATGGTATTGCGGGAGAGAACCCGAGGAAAGGGGTTCTGTCAGTCTGGCGGGTGCGGCGGCAAGGGGCAGGTAATGAACTGTATTGATCCCGTTATCCCGAAAAAACAGATATTCCTGTCTGTCAAACAGAAACACCCTGTTCCATGGACCGGCAAGCGTGTAGGAATAGAGGGAAACCAGGGGATTATCGTATACCCAGGACACATAAACTGTCTCCAACGCATTGCAGACCTTGGATATGACCGGAAAGTAATTGAAGGAGAAAACGAACTGTGGGCAAAAGGAACGGATGGACGAACTCAGTTCGGCCTCAAAAGCGAGGTCATTTCGATTGGTTTTGGGGGAAAATGAGAAGGACGACAACTCCATTCCATAACGAAGCAGTTCTGTTTTCATATCTTCCCCGCCATAGCAGTTCCAGTCTATATACAGGACTTTACAATGCTGTAATTCATGATTGGGCACAATATCCATCATCATCCCTCCTTAATCTGCCTTATCCCAAAATGCTTTACATTTAATAATGCCATGCACATAAGCCCGTCATGCCAGGATCAGCTGCCAATTTCCGGATATGTCTGTAGTAAAAGCCTGCGGTTATCTTCATACTGCCACAGGGAGCATATTCCGCAGCTGTGGATAACCCAGTTCTTCTCCTGCCCGGGGACAACAACCTTATAACCGGCCCGGCGAAATTCCATGCACTGGGACACATCATAGAAATGCCAGCCCTGAAAGATGTCCTCGCGCCAGGGAAGATCATATTGAGTGGCCATCAGCAGGCCGTCCAGTGCCTCAACCTCCCGGTATCCCTGTGTCAACAGCTCAATGCGGCTTCCTTCATGCTGATTCAATAAATAGACATTCCCGCATCTGTCCTCGTGCCACATTACGCCATCCCTGGACAAGTGCTCGGTTCCCAGGGTGCCTGCCATGCCAATGCTTTTGTCCTGCCTGAATAATTCCAGCAGCTTATCCAGAAAAAAGGGTTCGACAATAAAGCTATCCTGATGCAGATAGATTTTGTATTTGGCATCAGTGGATCTCATCCCTTTGTTATAGCCTGATGTCATAGAAGGGGCATCCTTTATTGTGATCAGTTCCGTCCGATATCCTTCGGGGATGTGCAGCAGGTTGATATAAAGGGTACATTCCTCCAGCTGCAAATCATCATTTGTGCATATAATAAAGCAGAATTTAGATTCATCTATCATTCTCAGCCACCTGTTGTAATTCTGTAATAATTTCCTGTATCTGTGTTGAAGGCTGTTCGATTTCCTGCAAAAGGTCAAGTGCCCTTCTCCATTGTCCGGCCTGTAACCAGCAGTCGGCTTCCTCTAAAAGGAACACCTCCACGCCGGGATATTTTTCACGGGCATACTGCAGTAACAGAACCGCATTGGGTAACTCTGCTCTGCGCTTTAACTCTTGAGCAATGCATAAGATATTATCTATGCCCTGTTCCGTTCTGTTTCTAATAATAATTCCCAGAGCAATGCCGCTGACCTTGTGTTCTAGGAGCCAGTCCAGCAATTGGCTGCAATATGGCTCGGGAACGCGATTCTCCATCCGCAGGCCGTAATATTCTATCCGGCAGTATTTTTGCTCCAACTCGTCAAGACTGCTGATCTGATAAAAAATATTTTCTGACATTGCCTGACTGGGCATCTTCTCCTGCTCTTCCCTCCACACAGTCAAAAAATGCTGTAGTTTAATCAGCTGATTGTCCATTCTGTGTAGTTTTTGATATTCCTTGTCCCGGGCCAGGAAGATTGCCAACTCTTTTACGGAAAGGTAGTCTGTTCCATTGGAGAGACGGTTATTGATTTCTTGCTTAAGCCTTGATATTTCCTGATACTGTTCCTCTAGATTCATAATAGCCTCTCGGTGGTAAGCGCTTTATTTTTGCCCATAGTCCCTAAGGAATTGCATAAGTAACATATTCCGATAACAGGATGTTATCCAGTAGCCCGTTATAACGCATATAAAGCTTATATTGTGGATTATATTCCCGCATCAGCTTTGGAATTTCATATATGTGGCGGTTATTGTGATAAGAGCAGACGGCGAACTTGGGTTTATCCTCCCGGATGTGCCGCTCTGCGCCTTTCATTGCCTCTACTTCACTGCCCTCGATATCCATTTTAATAAAAGTGATTGGTTCACGGATATCGTCATCTAATTTTACCATCGGAATTTCCATATTTCCCTTAGATGCGACTGTGTTGCTGGAAATATCTTTTGTAAAGCCCTTCATATACACGCTGCCGTTCATATTTCCAACGGCAACCTGCCGATATATAATATTATCAAAATCCTGTAAGTTTTTCTGCATCTCTTCCATGGATGCGGAAGTCATCTCATAGCAGTAAATCCGTTTGTAAGCCCCAAAATTGTGGATAAAGGAAAGAACGGAGTCCCCGTTGTATGCTCCCAGATCAACCAGACATTCCTCCGGGCTGCAGGTTAAAATATCAAAGTCATAATAGTCATCATAATTGTTCTCTTTTAAGGAGTCCTTATATTCATAATCAAATGTCAACCAAAATCTGAGAATCCCATGGAGTACTTTCTTAGAACGGTAGTCTGCCAGATTGTTATACAGCCAGATGAAATCTTCCAGATGACATTTTACTTCATGGACACGTTTATTAATCAAATCCGTATCGCCATTTTCCAAGTCCAGAACTCCCCATAAATGGCGGTAGGCAGTATATACCTCTTTCATATTTTCGTACCCTTTTGGGGACACCTGCCTGATTTTCTCAAGATGTATAACTGCCTCTGCTATTAATGCGTCCTCACTCATAACTGATACATGGGAAAGAAGAATATGAAAATCATAATCAATTTTATTTCCAAGCGACTTTCGGTATTGCAGTTCGTCAGAAAATGTATCCAGCCACTGTTTATATAGTTCCCTAAAAGAAGCCATATTGTTCGGATGCTCATCAAAGGGATATGCAGGAAGCCTTTTGCAGCCAAACAATGCTGTATTTACTTCCTCCACCGTATTTAATATTTCTCGAATCGGCTCATCAACTATATTTGAGGGCTGCCGAAAAATGACAACTGCTTTTTGCAACAGGTTTAATATATTTTCTAGCTGAGTTAACTCTTTTCGCATTACTGTTCTCCCTGTCTGACCTGTTTTCTGTATGATGAAAGTGTTCCGAACATTTAAATAGTTTACCATAGATTTTTATATCTGTATAGTAGAAAATGCGCTATTAATTG
>CAMWSA010000197.1 GCA_947176785.1 uncultured Lachnospiraceae bacterium | reverse complement strand
GCCGGGCTTTTCTCACCAGGACTATGTGATGGTAGGGAATATGCGGTACTCTAAACAGCATATTCCCGGACAGCGCATTGAGAAAAGATCGGACGCCCAAAGCGGCCGGGCTTTTCTCACCAGGACTATGTGATGGTAGGGAATATGCGGTACTCTAAATAAGAAAGAGGCAACTATGAGATTAGACAAATATCTGAAAGTATCCCGGCTGATCAAGCGCCGCACGGTGGCAAATGAGGCTTGCGATGCCGGAAGAGTGACAATTAACGACAAACCGGCCAAGGCTTCCTCCACCGTCAAGGCCGGGGATATCATCTCCATCTCCTTTGGCAACCGGGACGTTAGGGTGGAGGTATTGGATGTGCAGGAGACTGTGAAAAAGGAAGAGGCCAAAGAACTGTTCCGGTATCTGTAGGTTCCCGCAGGAATATCCCTCCCTGCTCCCTCATATATTTATAGGGAATCGCAGATGGGGAGGAGGGCCCTATGGAAGACTTAAGTACTGTCGGCGGGCGCACCCACAAGGTCACCATGAGCAACCGAAGGATATGCGGCATCACAGGCGTAAATGACGTGCTTTCCTTTGACGTGCATGAGATCCTGCTGGAGACGGAGCAGGGCATGCTGATGATCAAGGGCCAGGAACTGCATGTGAGCAGGCTGATGCTGGACAAAGGCGAAGTGGACATAGACGGCAGGATCGACAGCTTCACCTATTCGGACGTTGCGGGCGGTGCCCCGGGTAAGTCGGAATCCCTGCTTTCCAGGCTGTTTCGGTAAAGGCGGGGGAGCCGGAAAATGTCTGAGGAAAATGTATTTCTGCTGCATGCTTTCGCTTCCGGGGTATTGATCACTTTCATATACGATATCCTCCGGATCTGGAGGAGAGTGATACCCCACAAGGGTTTGCTGGTGTCTCTGGAGGATTTGGCTTTTTGGCTTTTTTGCGCCTTCTATATTTTCCGGCTGATGCACCAGGAGAGTAACGGCAGCTTGAGGTGGTTTGCGGTGACGGGTGCGCTGGCGGGGATGCTGCTGTACAAAAAAACGGTCAGCGGCCTTCTGGTCCGCTATGTGTCCCTGGCCCTGTGTTGGGTGCGGGACCTGCTGCGGAGGGTGACGGGCTTTTGTCTGCGCCCTGTGGGCAGGGCAGGCCACGCGGCGGGCGGCGCATTGGGGCGTCTCTGGAAAAAGGCACGGGTATCCTGTAAAAACAGGTTGAAAAATTATGGTAAATTACTTAAAATAAGATTGAGGAAGCGTTAGGGAACAAGCCCGGGAGGAGACCATGGCAGCAGGACGAACCAGGAGAAAGAAAGCAGCATACCGCAAAAAAGTACAGAACCGTTTCAGCATGTTCCTGGTAATGCTGGCGCTGCTGATGATTCTGGTGGCAGTGTATGCCAGCAGCATAAAGATGCAGGAACGTTTGGACGCCCTGGAGGCCCAGTCTGCCTTCTTGCAGGCTCAGATTGACGCGGAGAAGCAGCGGGCGCAGGAAATTGAGCTTCTGCGCAAACGCTCCCAGACCAAGGAGTACTACGAGGAGATTGCCAAGGAGAAGCTGGGCCTGGTCAATGCTGACGAAATCGTATTCAAGGCCGAGGAGTGATACTTTATATAGTCAACGACATTAGAAAATAGAAATTTCGCTTCCGGTCTTGCAAAAGTTCCCGTATGTGGCCTTTGCAGGACTGAAATCAGAAATTTGTTTGCCGTTGACCATAGATAATGACAGGGAGCTTTGGCGCGTGCCAGGGCTCTTTTTAGCAATAACAGACCAATAGATGACAATATACGAGAAGCCTTTTCAGAGTAGTTATGCTATTATACAACATATACTGTCCGGAAAGGAAAAACAAATCATTTGTGGACAGGAGAAAATATTTTGGAAAGGATGTATCAGTATGTACATAAGGTCATGGAAAACAATGGCGGCGGCGCTGGCGGGCGTCATGCTGGCGGCAGTGGCGGTCTGCGGGGGATGCTGTATGGCGGCGGAAGCCGGGGAGAATCTGATCAAATGCCCGGATTTTGCCCAGGGGGATGATATCTCACCATGGTACAGGGACCGGGGGAATGCGGCGATCACCGCAGAGGCAGGCACGGAGCCTGTCTATGGGGATGTGAGCAGCTACGGGAAGATCACGGACAGGACTTCCAACTACGAATGCTTTTCCCAGGATGTGACGGGCCTGGTGGAGAAGGACAGGGATTATATTTACAGCTTCTATGTGATGCTGGACCCGGTGGACTATGCGGATGCCCCGGCCCAGCAGCGCTGTGTGGAGATATCCCCCTATATCACAGCGGACGGCAATACCATCTATGGCCAGGGCTGCAGCGGCACGGTGGATCAGGTGTTGGAGCCGGGCGTGTGGACACATTTTACAGGGATATATACCCCTTCCTGGTCGGGGAATCTGGAGCAGGTGGTGATCCGGATTTTGGAACAGGGGACCAATTACGGACAAGGAGAAGGTGTGATGGGAACGTACTACATGACAGGGATGGAACTACGGGAGCAGGGGGTGAAAGAGAGCGTGATCCAGATGGACGTGCCCCGGTTGAGGGAGGCGGTGCCTGCGGAGCAGGGAGAGGATTTTGTCATCGGCACATCCATTGTCAATTCCGATTTGAAGGACGTGGATACCATGGCCCTGGTGACCAGACATTTTAACGCTGTCACCCTGGGCAACGAACTGAAGCCGGATGCCATGTTTGGCTACAGCAATAACAAATGCCCGGGAACGGAGACGGTCACTCTCAACGGGGAGCAGCTGGAGGTGCCCAGGATGGATTACAGCCGGGCGGAGAAGACACTGGATGCCATATACGATTGGAACCAGAGCCATCCGGAGGAACTTATCCAGGTGAGGGGACATGTGCTGGTGTGGCACTCCCAGACCCCTGAGTGGTGGTTCCACGAGGACTATGACGCGGATAAGCCCTATGCCGACACCGGGACCATGAACCGCCGTCTGGAGTGGTACATCAAAACCATGGCGGAGCATTTTACCGGTGAGGACAGCAAATACCATGGCATGTTTTATGGCTGGGATGTGGTAAACGAGGCTGTAAGCGACGGTGCCTCCCGCTACCGCAACGCCGCAGAGAACAGCAGCTGGTGGGCGGTGTACCAGAGCAATGAGTTTATCCTCAATGCCTTCCGCTATGCCAACCAGTATATGGACCCGGATGTGGAGCTGTATTACAACGATTACAACGAGTGGTTTGCCAACAAGAGAGCGGGGATTGTACAACTGCTCAAGGACGTGAAGGAGGCGGAGGGCACCAGGATCGACGGCATGGGTATGCAGGGCCATTACCAGACTGTGGGAAGTCCCTCCATGGAAGAGTTCTCCAGGGCGGCCAGAGCTTATGCGGAGGTTGTGGGACAGGTACAGATTACAGAACTGGACATGAAGGCCAGCGGCAGCTATGACGGCACGCAGGCCACCCAAGAGGAGGAGTTCGCCACCCAGGGCCGTCGTTATCGGGAACTCTATGACACGGTGAGAAGCCTGCGGGAAGAGGGCGTGCATATTACAAACATTACCCTGTGGGGCGTGGTGGACAAGAATTCCTGGCTCCAGACTTTCAATGCCGTGGGGGGCGCGGCGGACGGCACGCAGAGACAATGTCCCCTGCTGTTTGACGACGATTATCAGGTAAAGCCCGCCTATTGGGCCTTTGTGGACAGCAGCAGGCTGGAGGAGGAGAAAACAGCAGAGGAAGGTACGGCACAGGCCGGGGAAGCCTCCGGTGAAAGCCCGGCGGGCTTCTCCGGTGAAGGCAATCCGGAAGGCCCTGCCCGGGAATCAGCGACAGGGAG
The DNA here is from genome assembly GCA_947176785.1 of uncultured Lachnospiraceae bacterium. GTDB lineage: Bacteria > Bacillota > Clostridia > Lachnospirales > Lachnospiraceae > Acetatifactor. The sequence goes on along the minus strand of CAMWSA010000197.1, from coordinate 3,112 downwards.
TATAGAAGCCCCGGAGGAGGAAGCCGATGAACCAGGGCAGCCTGAGGCAGCCAAAGCCGAGAGCCGCGGAAAGGGGCTGTATGGTATCCTGGCAGCCTGCGGAATCCTGGCAGCAGGAGTTGCAGGCTTTGTGGCCTATGCCCTGATCCGTTGCAGAAAAAAAGATAAAAGGAAATAAATATTACAAAGGAGATGTATCACAATGTTCAAGCTCTTTGGTAAAAAAGAAGGTTCTTTGGAGGAACAGCTTGCAGAGTGCCGGCAAAAAAAGGATTGGGCGGGAGTGGCCAAAGCCTATTATCAATCAGGCGTGGCCGCCATGGAGAAGGGAGAACTCAACCAGGCCCAGCTGTGGTTAAGCCGGGCGGACACCATCTATAGCGCCGACGACAGAATCTACAAAAAAGTAGGCGAAAAGCTCATGGACGACTGCTCCGAGCGCATGGGCCGGTTGGAGGATGCCCCTCTGCTGTACAACAATGTCCCTGCCCGGGTGGAGGAGGCAGCCGAGGATCTGGGGGATGCCCAAGTGCGGGTCTGGGGCCTGTTCACTCTGGCAAGACTTGTGAGACTGGGAGAGCGGCTGGCTGTCCTTCCCGGCTGTGAGGTCCTGGGAAAGCTGGGCTGGGCCGTGGATACAGTGTTGAAATCTTTTCAGGAGCCGCCCACAGAGGAAGAGTTTAACGGCCTCCGGGATATATGCAGCGCTCTCTACGAGTTGGGGGACAGTCCGGCTTTCTGGGGGGCGGGAAGTGAGATTGAGATCCCGGGCGGCGCTCCCCTCCAGGTCTTTGATCTCAATGGGATGATGGGGGTTCATCTGGAGATAGATGCCTATCTGGACGCACACCTCAGGATGGTGATGGCTCTGAGCCAGGGAGAGGAACTGCCCGCTCCTGAAACCGGTATCATTGCCCAGGCGCTGCTGCCAGACTACTATGTCCGGACAGGTGCGGGAAAACCGGAGGAGGCTCCACAGGTCAAAGCCGAGTTGGAGCGGCTCTGGAGCGATCACAGGTTTTTAGATGCGGACATTACCTGGGAGCTGGTGGCACAGAAGGTTGCGGAGTATAAAAAACTGGACATTTTGGCAGAATGACTGGAAGGTTGAACGCTCCGCATGCAAATACGGATTAAGGGATATCAAAGACCGATGCCGGCGATATCCATATAGAGGAAAAGTTGTCAACGAAAATACAGAGAAGCGATCCATATTTTGACAAAAAGTATGGACCGCTTTTTGTATACTTGTGAATGCTGCATAGGACAGGCCCGGCGGCAAAGGTCCTGTCTCATGCAGGCAGGATGCCGCCGGAACATCGGACAGGCGGCGTAAGGACAGGACAGAGAGCAGGTGATATTATGTTGACAACAGCGGGCAGAGGGAGACAGGAACAGCTTAGCATAATGCTGTCGGACTATGGAAGGGGAAGGCTTTTGGCCTATGCGGACAGTTTTCGGGAACTGTCCAGAAGCTATCGGGGGGATTTTTCCTGTGGGAAGGGCGGGCCGCGGGAGGGCATGTCCCGGCAGCAGGTGCTGGAGGAGCGCAGACTATGGGAAAACCGGCAGGCTCTGTGTGACAACCTGGATGAAATGTCCCAGATCATGGACAGGCTGGCGGCGGAGGTGTTTCGCCTGACCCCCCTTCCTGCGCGGGAGGAAAAACTGGTGGCGCGCGCCCTGAAACAGGAGGGGATCACAGTGCTGGATATTTTCTATATTGACCAGCCGGCGCAGGACGAGGGCATACAGGGTATGGAGGATACGGAAAGCGCAAACAGGACAGGAATGACGATAGGACTGCATATGCTTACCCAGCGAATGGTGGGACACGGCAGCCAGGAGGTGGCGGACATGCTCTCCGTGCTGCTGGGGCGGCGGCTTATTGCGTCCGTGACCAGCCCCCGGCAGATCGAGGAGCGGGAAGGCACATATCTTTTTGTGGAGGAACCCCGTTTTGTGGTATTATCCGGCAGTGCCCGGGCAGTAAAGGAAAATGAGACGGTCTCCGGGGACAATTATTCCATCATCCAATCCGACCGGGGCTGGCTGACGGTGCTGCTCTCCGACGGCATGGGCTGTGGCGAGAAGGCCAGCGCGGAAAGCAGCCAGGTGCTGGATATGATGGAAAAAATGCTGGAGGCCGGCTTTGAGACAGATATGGCGGTGAGCCTGGTGAACAGCGCCCTGCTGGCATCGGGGGACGCGTCGGGGAGACGCAACATGTCCACACTGGATATTTGCAGCCTGAACCTGTATCAGGGGATGTGCGTGTTCCGCAAGGTGGGGGCAGCGGCTTCTTTTCTGAAAAGCAACAGCTATGTGGAGCAGATCAGCCTGCCCGGGCTGCCCCTGGGCATCCTGGCGGCAGGGGAGGACCAGGATGCCCAGGGGACACTGCGCCAGAGCGTGAGCCGTGAACTGATCGACAACGATTATGTCATTATGATGTCCGACGGGGTATTGGACGCGCTGCGGGAGAGCGGGTATGAGGATGCCATGATCCAGTACCTGGAAGGAATGCGGGAACAGCATCCGGATGAGATGGCCAGGAATCTGCTGCAGTTCGTACTGCGGTGCAGCCAGGGCCGCATCATGGACGATATGACGATACTGGTACTGGGGGTGTTTGACAGTCATAGGTGAAGCGGGGAGGCAGCCGGGCAGGAAGATGACCTGCCAAAAGTGTCCCTTGCCCACGGAAATCCATTTTCGGCAAAAACTTCCATTCTTGAGTGAATCCGGTTTTGATTTTAGACGGTTTAGGCTGCTTATTGTTTTTGGAAACCAGACATTATACACAAAAAGGCATAATTAGTAGCAAAGTTGATTTCCGTGTCCCTTGCCGGCAACCCATTGACATTTTGCGGGAAGGTAGCTATCATAGGGATAAAGTTAAATAAAAATACATTCAGCTATTGATCTGAGAGTGCGCCGTAGCGCACGGACGGGGATAAGGTGGAATGGAAAGCACATTCAACTATTGATCTGAGAGTACGCCGTAGCGCACGGGCGGGGATAAGGTGGAATGGAAAACACATTCAACTATTGATTTGAGAGTGCGCCGTAGCGCACGGACGGGGATAAGGTGGAATGGAAAGCACATTCA
>CAMWSA010000196.1 GCA_947176785.1 uncultured Lachnospiraceae bacterium | reverse complement strand
ACGGAGTTTGTGGGTTATGACAGATTGCAGCACAATTCCAAGGTGACGGTACTTACCACCGAGACGGAACTGGTGGAGGCGCTGACCGACGGACAGGTGGGCACCGTCATTGTGGAGGAAACCCCTTTCTATGCCACCATGGGCGGACAGAATGCGGACAGCGGTATGATCACTACTGCAGACGGCAGCTTTGAGGTGAAAGATACGGTAAAGCTGATGGGCGGCAAGGTGGGCCATATCGGTACGGTGATCAGCGGTATGATCAAGGTGGGAGATAGGGCTACCCTGACAGTAAACGCGGGACGCAGGAGCGATACCTGCAAGAATCACAGTGCCACCCATCTGCTGCAGAAGGCCCTGCGGGAGGTGCTGGGAACCCATGTGGAACAGTCCGGCTCCTATGTGGACGGGGAGAGGCTGCGGTTTGACTTCACCCATTTTGCGGCCATGACCGCCGAGGAACTGGCCCGGGTGGAGGCAATGGTCAATGAAAAGATTGCGGAGAACATCCAGGTGGTCACGGAGGTCATGAATCTTGAGGAGGCCAGAAAGACCGGTGCCATGGCTCTGTTTGGAGAGAAATACGGCGAGGAGGTCCGTGTGGTAAGGATGGGAGATTTCTCCGTGGAACTCTGCGGCGGAACCCATGTGGCCAACACAGGCAATATCGGCAGCTTCAAGATTCTCTCCGAGAACGGGGTGGCGGCAGGTGTGCGCCGAATCGAGGCTTTGACTGGAAACGGCGTGTTACAATATTATAAGAATCTGGAAAATACCATCCAGGAGGCGGCGAAGGTGGTGAAAACCACTCCCGGGAGCCTGGTGGAGAAATGCGAACACCTGATGTCAGAATTGAAAACCCTGCATGGGGAATTGGATTCCTTGAAGAGCAAGGCGGCCAAGGATGCGCTGGGGGATGTGCTGAACCAGGTGCAGGAGGTCAGGGGCGTAAGGCTGCTGGCTGTAAGCGTGAACGGCGTGGATATGAACGGCCTGCGGGACTTGGGTGACCAGATGAAAGAGAAGCTGGGAGAGGGCGTCGTGGTGCTGATCTCCGGCCTGGAGGGCAAGGTGAATATGATCGCCATGGCTACCGAGGCTGCCCAGAAGGCAGGTGCCCATGCGGGCAACCTGATCAAGGGTATTGCGGCGCTTGTGGGCGGCGGAGGCGGCGGCAGGCCAGGCATGGCCCAGGCCGGCGGAAAGAACCCGGCAGGGATTCCGGCAGCTGTGGCAGAGGTGGCCAGGGTACTGGAGAGCCAGCTGAGTTAGCGGCCATTTGATGCAGGGCTGCAAGATATAAGGGCAGACGTAAGGGGAACTGACAAAAAAATTGAAAAAATTAAAAAAAACTGTTGACGTATCCAACTTTTGTGCTATAATGTATATGTACATATGGGTGTCCAATGTACATAATATTAACCCAGTCAGTCAAGATGCTTGCAAGGGACTGAAGGGAGGTCAGGTGTAATCATGTCAAACGTAATCGTAAAAGAGAACGAGACTTTGGACAGCGCATTGCGTCGCTTTAAAAGAAGTTGTGCGAAGGCTGGAATCCAGCAGGAGATTCGTAAGAGAGAGCATTACGAGAAGCCGAGCGTAAAGCGTAAGAAAAAGTCCGAGGCAGCAAGAAAGCGCAAATATAACTAATGACATGAAAGTCCTTGGCATAGTCCAGGGACTTTTGCTTTCCTGTGCATGTGAAGTATGGTGTCGGTGGCACATTAGTGAGGTAGAGATCATGTGGACAACGGAGATTTTTGGAACGGATGTATATCATTTGATAGCGGCTTTTGTTATATACAGCATGTTAGGGTGGCTGGTGGAGTCGATTTACATGTCTTTCTGTAACAGGAAGCTGACCAACAGGGGCTTTGCCAAAGGACCTTTCTGCCCCATCTACGGCTTTGGCGCGGTGATTGGCTATCTGCTCCTGCGCCCGTTGCAGTTCAACTATGTGGTACTATACCTGGTGGCCGCAGTATCCGCCACTACTTTTGAATTCCTGGTGGGCAAGATGATGATCAGGATATTTGGTGAACTGTGGTGGGACTATAATGAGAAGCCTTTTAACTACAAGGGCATTATCTGTCTTGAGAGTACGGTGGCGTGGGGGTTTTACGGCCTGGGAATTGTTCTGTTCCTTCACGGGTGGATTCAGCAGCTGATCGACAGGGTGCCCATGCATCTGGGAACCAAGCTGATCTGGGGGATCATGCTGCTGGTGACTATTGACTACATATTCCAGTTGATGAATGCGTTCCATGTGGACTGGTCCCATCAGAGGGAAAAGCTGTCAGAAAAGATGGACAGATTCAGAGCCAGATGGAACTAGGTCCAAAGTAAAACTGCTTGCAGGGGGTTGTGGTGAATGCGCCGCAGCCCCTGTTTTTATGCGGAATGTGCATAAGCCTTCCGGTTCCCCCATATATTAGTGGTAGAATAGATAGGCAATTGCGAAACGTTCTCCGCAAGTGACGTGGCTGGTCAATATATACAAAAACGGGCTTGGAGGTAAATTTGTTCCATAAATTTGCTTCATGCAGTGGCAAGATGCCCTTATTTTGTATATATTGCCCATCCACTGTTCCCGAAAAGGGAGTTTCGTAATCGCCTAGGCAGAATAGAACAGGAAAGGTGCGGGGAATGAGAGATAAGCCCAAAAATACGAGATTACATACCGGTAAAATGCGCGGGATTCGAAGGAGACGGGCGGGAAGGCGTCTGGCGGCCTTGGTTATGGGATTGTGGTTTGCGGTGCTGGAGCTGATTTATCTGGAGGTTCCGGCTCAGGCGCAGGTGGAGATTGCGGCACCGTCGGCGATTTTGATGGAGGCATCTACCGGCCAGGTTCTTTTTGAACTGAATGCCACAGAGCGGAGATGCCCGGCCAGCATCACCAAGATTATGACTCTGCTGATCACATTTGAACAGATAGAGGCGGGAAAAATCAGTCTGGAGGACAGTGTGATCACCAGCGAATATGCCAGTTCCATGGGCGGTTCACAGGTGTTCCTGGCCCAGGGAGAGACACAGACTCTGGATACAATGATCAAGTGCATCGCCGTGGCCTCCGGCAATGATGCTTCCGTGGCGGTGGCAGAGCATATTGCCGGATCGGAGGAGGCTTTTGTGACCCTGATGAATGAGAAAGCCGGGCAGCTGGGCATGGTGGACACTCATTTTGAGGACTGCTGTGGCCTGACCAATTCGGACGGACATTACACCACGGCCCGAGATGTGGCCCTGATGAGCCGTGAATTGATCACCAGATATCCGCAGGTCTACAGCTACACCCAGATCTGGATGGAGGATATCACTCACGAGACCCGTCAGGGGACCACCAATTTCACTCTGAGCAGTACCAATAAGCTGCTCAAGCAATATCCCTATGCCACCGGCCTTAAGACCGGTTCCACGGAGAAGGCAAAATTTTGTCTGGCCGCCACGGCCCGTAAGGACGGGATTGACATGATTGCCGTGATTATGGGGGCACCGGACCCCAAGGACCGGTTCAAGGATGCCCAGACGCTGCTGACATACGGCTTTAACATCAGCACCATGTATGTGGACCCCAACACGGATCCGCTGCCGTCTCTGACTGTGGAGCGAGGTGTGGCGGAGCAGGTGCCGCTGGTGTATGCGGGGGAGTTCCGCTATCTGGACATCCAGGGCCGGGATCTGGGCAGGGTGGAAAAGGTGATGGAACTGCCGCAGGCAGCGCAGGCCCCAGTGGAGCAGGGCAGACAGGCGGGGGTAGCCAAATACATGCTGGACGGTGTGGAATTGGGTGTCGTTCCCATCCTGTATGGGGAGAGTGTGGCCCAGGCGGTGTATCGGGACTATCTCTATAGAATTTTCCGGGAATTCCTTTTGTAAAACACGTATATTCCTGGCAGAAAACAGCCGGAGGACCCAGTGTGGAAGATTACTCTATGAGTAAAATAATAATTACGGACGGAGAAAGATATGTTTGAAATTCTGTTACTGATATTGATACTGCTAATAATTGTAATCCTTTGGGTCATGATCTATGACAGCAACCGCTTTGTGGTGGAGAGGCATGAGATCAGGGACCGGAGGATCAGCGGGCATTACCGGGTGGTTTTTCTGTCGGACCTGCACAATAAGCAGTATGGGAAAAATAATATACAGCTGCTGAAGGCCATTGAGGGCACAGAACCGGACGCAGTGTTGATCGGCGGGGATATGATCAACGGCAAGCCGGGAGAGAAGCTGGAGGGGACGGTGGATCTGCTGCGTTCCCTGAAGGAAAAATATCCGGTGTACTATGCCAACGGCAATCATGAGCATCGGATCAAGCTGTACCCGGGAACCTACGGGGATGCGGCGGAGCGCTATGAGAAGGCCCTTTCGGAGTTGGGGATCGAACCCATGGTCAACCGCCATGTACAGCTGCCGGGAGTTAATCTGGCCATCTATGGTTCGGAGATAGACAAATATTATTATAAACGTTTCACCGTGCCGGAGATGGAGCCGGATTACCTTCCGGGGCTTCTGGGACGTCCCCGGCGACAGGTTTACACGGTTCTCCTGGCCCATAATCCGGACTATTTTCCGCAGTATGCCCAGTGGGGAGCGGACCTGGTGCTGTCCGGCCATGTGCATGGAGGCATTATACGCGTCCCGTTTCTCAATAAGGGTCTTCTGTCCCCCAATGTGCGCTTTTTTCCCAAATATGACGGCGGCACCTACCAGGAGGGCGGCTGCACCATGATTTTGAGCCGCGGCCTGGGCATCCACACCATTCCTTTCCGTCTTTTCAATCCTGGCGAATTGATTGTGATCGACTTTGCAGAACAATAGTTCTGCTTGATTGCAGCGGGAAAAAAAGGTACAATACCTTTTTAGAGAAAATTCCCAGAGAGGACAAAAGCATGGCGATACCGGTAAAATTGGAGGTGTTTGAGGGCCCTTTGGACCTGCTGCTGCATCTGATTGACAAGAATAAGGTGGACATTTATGATATTCCCATTGTGGAGATCACCCAGCAGTACATGGATTATATCAGACAGATGGAAACGGAAGATATGAATGTCATGAGCGAGTTTTTGGTCATGGCGGCCACACTGATTGACATTAAATGTCGTATGCTGCTGCCCAAGGAAGTGAACGAGGACGGGGAGGAGGAAGACCCCAGGGCGGAGCTGGTGCAGAAGCTCCTGGAATACAAGATGTTCAAATACATGTCCTTTGAACTGAGGGACAGGCTGGTGGATGCGGAGAAAAATTTTTACCGGAACCAGCAGCTGCCGAAGGAAGTGGCGGCCTATCGTCAGCCCGTGAATTACGAGGAACTGATCGGGGATATGAACCTGGCTAAGCTCAATGACATATTCAAAGCCATGCTGAAGCGCCAGGAGGATAAGATTGACCCTATACGCAGCAGCTATGGCAATATTGAGAAGGACGAGGTGGATATGGACGAGCGCTCTCTGTATGTGGAAGCCTATGCCCGCAGCCACAGGCGTTTCAGCTTCCGGGGGCTGCTGGAGCAGCAGAACGGCAAGATGCAGATTATAGTCACCTTTCTGGTGATTCTGGAACTGATGAAGACAGGGAAGATTACCATATCCCAGGAAAATATTTTTGACGACATTCTGATAGAGTCCAATATGTATGAATGCGCTTAGGGATTGCGGAGAAGGGAAAAGGTTCCAAAGGGACATATGCGGAACATGATATAAGAAAGGTAAAGATTATAGATGGAAAGGACTTTAGCGAAAGCGGCGATAGAGGCAATTCTTTTTGCCATGGGGGAGTCGGTGGAGATCAGCCGTCTGGCGGATGCCATAGAGGAAGACACAAAGACCACCCGTGATATCCTGGAGGAGATGGCCCTGGAATACCGGCAGGAGGGCCGGGGGATCGGCATCACTCAGTTTGACAATGCGGTGCAGCTATGTACCAAGGCGGAGATGTACGAGTACCTGATCAGGATCGCCAAGGCCCCCAGAAAGATGGTGCTGACGGACACAGTGATAGAGACACTGTCCATCATAGCCTACAAACAGCCCATCACCAGAGTGGAGATCGAACGGATCAGAGGGGTCAGCTGTGACCACGCCATCAATAAGCTGCTGGAATATGACCTGATCACGGAACTGGGCCGGATGGATGCGCCGGGGAGGCCGCTGCTGTTCGGCACCACGCAGCAGTTTTTGCGATGTTTTGGTGTTGGAAGCCTGGAGGAACTGCCTGAACTCTCCACAGTGCAGATCGAGGAGTTCAAACAGCAGGCGGAGGCGGAAGTGCAGATGCAGCTGGATATATAGCCTCATATATTCGCCCGAAGCCACATATATTGGATAAACAGAATCTGTGGCGGTTGAATGACCAATATGAGAAAAAGCATTAGACGATACATATGTCTGCTGTGCTGCCTGCTGACAGCGCTGCGGCCCATGCCGGGTTATGCCCGGGAACCTGAACCGGGAGAACTCTATGCCCAGGCGGCGGTGTTGATGGATGCGGATTCCGGGCGGGTGTTATATGATAAAAACGGCTCGCAGGTACTGGCTATGGCCAGCACTACCAAGATCATGACCTGCATTCTCACTCTGGAACTGGCTGATCTTCAGGAGACGGTGGAAATCTCCTCCTATGCCGCCTCCATGCCCAAGGTGAAGCTGTATGTGCAGAAGGGGGAGCGCTATCTGCTGGAGGATCTGCTGTACAGTTTAATGCTGGAATCCCATAATGACGCGGCGGTAGCCATAGCGGAGCATGTGGGCCGCAGATATCTGCCTGCGCAGCTACAGGAAAAATCTCCCGCGGAATATACGCCGGAGGAGAGCAGGCAGGCGGTGGAGGCTTTCGCGGCCATGATGAACCGCAAGGCGGCGGAGCTTGGCTGTAAAGATACCTGGTTTATCACCCCCAACGGACTGGACGCAACCCAGGTGCTTACCCTGGAAAGCGGAGAGACCATAGAAAAATACCACTCCACAAC
>CAMWSA010000195.1 GCA_947176785.1 uncultured Lachnospiraceae bacterium | reverse complement strand
AAGTCAAGCAGCATCCTGCCTTCCATCACCCGTCGTTCCCTGATTCATGTGGCAAAGGAATATCTGGGACTGGAGGTGGAGGAGAGGGAAGTGCTGCTGGAGGAGGTACAGGATTTCGCGGAGTGCGGCCTGTGCGGTACAGCGGCGGTTATCTCCCCTGTGGGTAAGATCGTGGATCATGGCAGGGAGATTTGCCTGCCCAGCGGTATGAGCGAGATGGGCCCAGTCACCAAGAAGCTGTATGATACCCTGACAGGTATCCAGATGGGACGCATCCAGGCTCCCGAGGGATGGCTCCATGTAATCAAATAATTTTTTCCGGCACAATATGTCCGATCTGTGAGGAGAGCCTTTCGGATCGGACATTTTTTTCAGGGACATTGATACTGACGAGCGTCAAGCTTTTCCAATTCCTGCACGGCACAAGCTGCAGACCGGACAAGCTGTGCCGCGCGGGAAGGAAAACCCAGTCGTCCATATTTGGAACGGGTGTCGGCCAATACCGGGTTGAATAAAAATGTGTATTCAACTATTGATTTGAGTGTGCGCCGCAGCGCGCGGATGGGGATAAAAGTGAAAGGTAGGAAGTTATGGAGAAGGGTTTTATACAGGCAGTTCCTGGGCAGCCTGCTGGCTATGGTGTTTACGGCGCTGTCCCTGACCGGCTGCGGCCTGGGGGGAGAATTTTCCAGAGTGGTGTTTACCACCGGTTTTGGCAAGGACGAAGTGTTTCGCATCGGGAGAAGTACCTGCACACTGCCGGAGTTCATGGTATACCTGGTCAACACCCAGAATCAATATGAGAATGTATATGGGGAACAGATCTGGAGTGTGGAGGCAAACGGCGTGACCCTGGAGGACAACGTGAAGGACACGGTGCTGGCTAAGCTGGCTCAGATCAAGACCATGTATCTGATGGCAAAGGAGAGGAAGCTGGATCTGGATGAGGGGGAGAGACAGCGGGTGGACGAGGCGGCGCAGGCTTATTACGGCTCTCTGTCAGACCGGGAGCGCCAGGTCATGGGGGTGGATCAGGACACCATCCGGCAGCTGTATACAGAGTATGCCATGGCGGAGAAGGTGTATAACCGGATCATCGAGGGAATAAATCCGGAAATCAGCGATGATGAGGCACGCACGATCACCATTGAGCATATCCTGATCCGCACTTATACTACGGATGGAACGGGCAGGCGCATCGACTATTCGGAGAGCATGAAGCAGGAATGCTACGGACAGATCCTGCAGCTGCGGGAACAGGCGGTAAACGGGGAGGAAGATTTTGCGGAGCTGGCGGCAAAATACAGTGAGGACGAGAATCTGCGCTATTCCTTCCGCAAGGGAGAGATTGATCCTGTCCTGGAAGAAGCGGCTTTCAAACTGGGAAACGGGGAGATCAGCGATGTGGTGGAGTTGGAGGGAGGCTATCACCTGATCCGCTGTGTCAGCACCTTTGACAGGGAGGAGACAGACGCCAACAAACTGAAAATAGTGGAAGAAAGACGGGGCCAGGTGTTTGGCGGGGAGTATGATGCCTTTGTGGAAACGCTTGTGCGCAGCATGAATGAGGAGTTATGGCAGGAGATTGCGCTGGTTCATGACCAGGAGGTAAGCACCGATGATTTTTTTGACATATATGAGCAGAAAAAGAATCCATAATAACAGTTAATGAAAATTTTAGAATTATAAAAAGTGCTTGGAAATGCCGTGTTTCCGGCACTTTTTTACGGATTGTTAGCACTCGTTCGAATTGAGTGCTAATTTTGTGTTGACATTTGAGGACAAGAGATTTAAACTAATCAATAGCAGCAGAAAGCCTTTTATACTGACAGGCACTATGATTTCCCACGCCCTGCACGCCTCATGCCGTAATTGTAGTAAACAACGTATGCCGTTGATTATAGGCAGCATATGACGTGCAGGAAGGAAAATCTAACCGCTGGCGAGTATAATGAAAGCCACGGACCAGCGCATCATTGTGAAGGTTTTCCGCAAAATATAAAGTATATAGTAAACGACATAACAAATTTCTGCTTTCGGACTTGCATAAGCCATATACGAAAGCTTTTGTGAGGCCGAAAGCGGAACTCCCAATGCCGTTGACTATAAAAAGAATAAGAAAAGGATGTGGTAAGTATGGCAGCAAAAAATGGAAGTTTGTCAATCAACAGCGAAAACATTTTCCCGATTATCAAGAAGTGGTTGTACAATGACCACGATATCTTTTACAGGGAACTGATTTCCAACGGGTGTGACGCCATCACCAAACTGAAGAAATTGGATATGATGGGCGAGTATACCCTGCCGGATGATTACAAGGCCAGGATTGATGTGGTGGTGAACCCGGAAAGCAAGACCCTGACCTTTACGGACAATGGTCTGGGTATGACTGCCGACGAGGTGGAGGAGTATATCAATCAGATCGCTTTTTCCGGCGCAACGGATTTCATCGAGAAGTACAAGGACAAGAGCAATGCGGATCAGATCATCGGTCATTTCGGACTGGGCTTTTATTCGGCTTTCATGGTGGCCGACGAGGTGCATATTGACACTCTTTCTTATCAGGAGGGTGCGACACCGGTGCATTGGGAATGTGACGGCGGCACGGAGTTTTCCATGGAGGATGGGGACAAGCAGGGCGTGGGTACCACCATCACTCTGTTTTTGAATGATGACTGCCTGGAGTTCTGCAATGAGTATAAAGCTCGTGAGGTTTTGAAGAAATATTGTTCCTTTATGCCCACAGAGATCTATCTGTCCAAGGCGAACAGCCAGGAAACCCAGATTATCAAGGTGGAGGAAAAGCTGGAGGATGACGAGGTGCTTGAGGAGATCCACCCGGAGGTCAAGGAAGCCAAGGAGGGTGAGGAGCCGGAGGAACCCGGTGAGGAGAAGCTGAAGATCAGGAAGCGCCCTGAACTGATCAACGAGACTGTGCCTCTGTGGACAAAGCATCCCAACGACTGCACCAGGGAGGAGTACCTGACATTTTACCGTAAGGTATTCCAGGATTACAAGGAACCCCTGTTCTGGGTACACCTGAACATGGATTATCCCTTCAATTTAAAGGGGATCCTGTATTTCCCCAAGATCAATATGGAGTATGAGTCCATAGAGGGTACCATCAAGCTTTATAACAATCAGGTATTTATTGCGGACAATATCAAGGAGGTCATCCCGGAGTTCCTGCTTTTGTTAAAGGGTGTGATTGACTGTCCGGATCTGCCGCTGAATGTGTCCAGAAGCGCGCTGCAGAATGACGGTTTTGTGAAGAAGATCTCTGAATTTATCAGCAAGAAGGTGGCTGACAAGCTTTCCGGCATGTGCAAGACCGAGAAGGAGGAGTATGATAAGTATTGGGATGATATCAGCCCCTTTATCAAGTTCGGGTGCCTGCGGGATGACAAGTTCTGCGAAAAGATGAATGACTACATCCTGTTCAAGAACCTGGACGGCAAATATCTGACCCTGCCGGAATGTCTGGAGGTGAAGCCCACGGATGCCGATGAGGCCGACAATGCCGCCGGCGCGGATGGCGGCAGCACCGCAGGGGAAAATGGTGAAGCAGGGGAGACCGGCAGCGCCGCAGAGGGAAGCGGTGAAGCAGGGGAGACCGGCAGTGCCGCAGAGGGAAGCGGTGAGGCGGCAGAGGCCGGCAGTGCCGTTGACGAGAACGGCGAGGCAGTGGAAGCCGAGATTGTGACCGACGAATCGGCAGAGGCAGAGGATGGCGAGGAAGAAGCCGAAGAAGAGAAGAAGGAGAAGATCATCTACTATGTGACGGATGAACAGCAGCAGAGTCAGTACATCAATATGTTCAAAGCCGCCAAGATGGATGCGGTGATCCTGACCCATAATATTGACCAGCCTTTCATCTCCCAGCTGGAGTCCAAGAACGAGGGCGTGAAGTTCCTGCGCATTGACGCGGATTTAACGGATACCCTTAAGGACAAGACCTCCAAGAAGGCCGAGAAAGAGATGGAAGAGCAGGCGGAAGCCATTGCTGCCATCATGAAGAAGGCCCTGAAGAATGACAAGATCACTGTAAAGGTGGAGAAGCTGAAGAACAAGAAGATTTCTTCTGTGATTACCCTGTCCGAGGAGAGCAGGCGGATGCAGGATATGATGAAGATGTACTCCATGAATGGCATGGACATGGGAGGCTTTGGCGCAGAGGGAGAGACCCTGGTGCTGAATGCCAGCCATCCGCTGGTGCAGTATGTGGTGGATCACCGGGACGGCGAGAACGTGGAGATGATCTGCGAGCAGCTGTACGACCTGGCGAAGCTCCAGCATGCGCCTCTGGCACCGGAGGCCATGACCAATTTCATCACCAGAAGCAATGATATTATGCTGCTGCTGGCAAAATAAGGTACAGGATGGATAGGGTGAAAAAGAATTTTCACCATCCTGATTTGAATGCCCGCTGAAGCGGGCGAATGGGAGTTAGCTTGAATAAAAAAGGGGTTGCCGCATATGTGGCAACCTCTTCTGCTAAGTATAACACATCAATGTATAACCTCGACCGGTCAAAATCCTCCGGCTGTAAAATCACTTCTGAGTTGCCTTCTGTCGATGTAATTCGGCCTGCAGTTCATTGATTTTTGCCTGATGCCGGATGTTCTGTGCCTCAAGCAGGTTTTTTTCAGCTACCAACCGGTTTTCTCAGCTGCCAGTTGGCTATACTCGTTTTCCAACTGATCCTTCTTTGCTTCCAGGAGCTTAATTTTGTCATCCATCTCATCAATCATATATTTTGCCGTATTTCGATCCATTATCCTAAGCTACGCTTTCACCATGTCCCCATACATACCATACAGCGTCTCATACATTGCTACAAATTGCGGAAAAGCCTCAAACAACTTCGCCAGGCGTTGAGGAAAGCGGGAACTCAAATTTTTGTGTAGCTTTAAAGGGGCTTTTATGTTATGATTAAAATTACGGCTACGGAAGGATAGAGGGACTTACCATGGAAGAATTGCGTTTTATCATGCGGTATATCAAGAGACATAAAGGGCATTATATTGCGGGCATCATCACCCTGTTCGTGGTGGATTTTGCCAATCTGTACATACCCAGGATCACCGGCGCGGTCACGGACGGGCTGACAGCCCGCACCCTGGACTGGAACGGCGTGAAGAGTTGCCTGCTGGGCCTGCTTATACTGGGGCTGACTCTGGCCCTGGGGCGCTTTCTCTGGAGATATTTTCTGTTTGGCTCCGCCAGAAAAATAGAGAAGGAGCTGCGAGATGATATGTTTGCCCATCTGGAAAAAATGAGTGTGGACTATTTCAACGAGAATAAGACCGGCGACCTGATGACTCGTTTTACCAGCGACTTAAATGCCATCCGCATGGCGATCGGCATGGCGGTGATCTCCGCCTTTGACGCCTCGGTGATGACGGTCATGGTCATCGGACAGATGATGGTGTATGTGAATGTGAAGCTGACACTGCTGGCGCTGGTCCCCATGGCAGTGATCTGCGGTGGGACGATATATTATGGAAAAATAATCCATACCAGGTATATGGAGCGTCAGGAGGCGGTATCCGACCTGACGGATTATGTGCAGGAGAGCTTCTCCGGTATCCGGGTAATCAAGGCTTTTGTCCGTGAGCAGGCGCAGTTGAAGGCTTTTACAGAGGCCAATGAGAGAACCAGGGTAAAAAATTTAAACCTGGTGCGGCTGCAGGCTGTGGTCATGCCCCTGCTGGAGGTGTTTATCGGTATCAGCAGCCTGGTGACGCTGATTTACGGCGGATACCTGGCCATTGTGGGGGAGATCACCCTGGGGCGCTTCGTGGCGTTCCACCAGTATGTAAATATGCTGGTCTGGCCCATGCTGGCCTGCGGCGATGCCATCAACACCTTTGCCCAGGGCGGCGCTTCCATCAAGCGGGTACGTGCCGTCATGGAGGAGGAACCGGGGGTGAGGGACTTGCAGTCCGAAGAACTGCAGCCTGGGGATATGCCATTCGAGGAACAACAATCCGTCGGGCAGCAGGCCAATGGAGCCCGGGTTTCGGGGAGGAAGAAGGAAAAAGCGCCCGCGCGGGAGGGAAAAGGCGGTGCGGGCAGCGGAAGGTCCGCCGCCCGGGCCAAGAGCCGCCTGAAAGCGGTCTGCCAGGGGGCCGCACTTCCGGAAGGGGAAGGAACGCGGGCCAAGCATCCGCCCCTGACCGGGCAGATCACCTTCTCTCACCTGACATACACGCACAAGGGGGCAGTGGAACCGGATCTGCGGGATATCTGTCTGGAGATTCCGGCGGGCACAACCCTGGCGGTGATCGGACGCACCGGCAGCGGCAAATCCACGCTGGTCAACCTGATGCTGCACTTATATAATACGGAGCGGGGGATGCTCCTGCTGGACGGCAGGGATATCAATGCCATCCCCTTAAAGGAACTGCGGCGGCAGATCGCCTATGTGCCGCAGGACAATTTCCTGTTTTCCGATACATTGAAGGCCAATATTGCCTTCGGGGTTGAGGGACAGGATATGGAGAGGATTGTGGCCGCCACAAAAGCTGCCTGCATCCATGACAGCATCATGGAGTTCCCTGATCAGTATGATACCGTGGTGGGTGAGAGAGGGGTGACTCTCTCCGGCGGGCAGAAGCAGCGCAGTTCCATAGCCAGAGCGCTGATGAAGGACGCCCCCATACTGATTCTGGACGATGCGCTGTCCGCTGTGGACACGGATACGGAGGAGCATTTGCTGCGGAATCTGCGGGAGAACCGCCAGGGGAAGACCACCCTTTTGATTGCCCACAGGATTTCCACGATCCAGCATGCGGACGTGATTCTGGTGCTGGACGAGGGCCGGGCGGCGGAAGTGGGCGACCATGCCCGGCTCATGGAGCGGAAGGGAATTTACTACGAGATGTTTGAGAAGCAGCAGCTGGAAGCCGCCATGGGTGAGCAGAGAGCGGCGCTGCACAGGGAGTACGGGGACGAGCCGTCCCGGGAGGAAACGAAGCGGGAAGAAGGCCGGGCAGCACAGCCGTCCCG
>CAMWSA010000194.1 GCA_947176785.1 uncultured Lachnospiraceae bacterium | reverse complement strand
CGCGGGCCTCGCCTGCGATATTGCACCGATCAGTATTTGGAAGTTTTACTTCCAAGCTTCCTCTGCCTGCATATCGCTGGCCGGCCTGCGATACTGTGCTAATCGGTATTTGAAAATGGAACGGAACTTCCATACTTCCAGACATGCCGCCGGCGGCGCAAACAATCCGGGAGAAGAATGCCTGCCCCTGGCATTTATCAGTGTGTAACGGATATATACCTTCCAGACCTGCCGCTTTTTCTGCAATATATCCGACAGAAGGCATATAAATATATGTTACCACAGTTTGCACCGATATGTAAATAGGGATGCCGCAAAAGCGACACCCCTATTTTCCCAGAAAGTCTGCTGCCAGCCCTAGAAGCTGTTGTTCTTCTGGCTGTTGTTCTGCTTGTTCTGGTTGTTCTGGTTGTTCTGATTGTTCTTCTTGTTATTGTTCTGGCTGTCCTGGTAGCTGTTCTGGCTATCCTGGTAGCTGTTCTGGCAATTGTTGGAATTGCTGTTCTGGTTGTTGTTCTGATTGTTATTGGACATAATTCATTCCTCCTGTTGGTTTTTAGTTACAGGAGTAGTATGTCCGGTAATTTTTTATATTATACATGGCTTAATGCAGCCAGTCACGAAATAATTTTATAAAAAAAAGCAGGATCATGGCAATGGCTATCACCGGCCACAGCCAGGCCAGCATATGCAGGATCAGCCGAAACACCAGCCCCATAACCACAAGCACAAGGAGCAATGTCCCTCCGGCCAGCACAGGCAATACCCAGGACGGCAGATTGACCGCATGGAAAAAATGCCTGAGTCTTCTTCTGCGGCCTGTGAAATCCTCCTCGCCGCCATATGCCCGGTTCCCGTCTCCGTCCCCGGCCTTTACGCTCTCTGCTGCCACGATGGACCTGGCAATCAGCCTGGGATCTCCCAGCCCTTCCAGCACGTCCTTCTCCGGCTCACCGAGCCTTATATGGGTGTTAATATAATCCTCATAATAACGGGCATTCTCTTCCACCAGCACCGGAGAAATCTTCCCGCTCAGGGAAGTTCTAAGCCGGTCCACAAATTCCTGTTTGTTCATAATGGATATTGTCCTATCTGTATTTTTTTCATTATAGCATGCTTCAGCCACAGCGTAAATATCTACGGAATTAAGCCTTTATTAAAAATTTATAAAACAACCGCAATATGCAAAACTGCCACCCCTTTGGAGTGACAGTTCGCTGATTTCCCCAATATCTATATGATCAACCTTTTACACTTCCCATGGCAACACCCTGCACAATATGCTTGGATAAAATCAGATATACAATGATTACCGGAAATATGGACAGGGCAATCATGGCGTAAACCACACCTGTATCCAGATTGGACCAGTCCATACTTCTCAGCTGCGCAATCAGGATCGGAATCGTCCTCTTCTTTGGATCATGTAGAATCAACGCAGGAGTGAAATAATTATTCCAGCTGGATACGAAGGTGAAAATTGCCTGTACCGCAATGGCGGGCTTCATCAGCGGCATCACGATAGAATTAAATGTGCGGAACTCCCCCGAACCGTCAATACGCGCCGCCTCAATCAGGGAAAGCGGCAGGGAACTCTCCATATATTGCTTCATATAGAAGAATGTAACCGGCGCGGCAATCGACGGAACTATCAACGGAATAAAGGAATTTTCCAGTTTCATCCCGGAGACCAGCTGCAGGAAACCAAGCGCGGATACCTGTGTGGGGATCATCATAATCATCAGGATAAAGGTAAACATAAATTTTTTGAGTTTAAAGTCATATGCATGGATCGCATATGCTGTCATCACCGAAAAATAGGTGCTGAGCACAGCGCTCAGGCCCGCCACGATCAGGCTGTTCAGCAATCCTGTGAGAATCGGCAGGCGCTCCCCCATCTTGACCAGCTTCCGGATATTGGAGAACAGGTACTTGCTGGGAACAATGGAAAATCCCTGATTCAGTTCCGAGTGCGATCTGGTCGTGTTAATAAAAAGCAGCAAAAACCAAAACAGGCAGAGGATGGAAATGATTGCCAACACTATATAGGCAAGCCCGCGTCTTGCATGTATATTTATCCCCTTCTTCGTGCCGTTTGAATGAACCTCTCTCATGCTTCCACCTCCTAATTACTCTCATTCCGACTGGATAACTTAAATACAAGCAAACTCAAAATTCCGGTGATCACAAACAGGATCACTGACAGAGCGCCGCCCAGACCATAATTCTTACTGAACAGATGTTTGTTTAAATACATAATCAATGTCATGGTTGAACGCATGGGATCGCCGGAGCCCTTGGTCAGAATCTGCGGAACATCAAACATCTGCAGGCCGCCGATCAGGGAGGTTATCATCACATATACCAAAATTGGCCGGAGAAGCGGCAGCGTAATCTTAAAAAATACCTGGGTTGAGGTGGCCCCGTCCACCCTGGCCGCCTCAAACAGCGAAGTGTCAATTCCCATCATCCCCGCCATCAGCAGGATCGTCGTATTCCCGAACCACATCAGACAGTTCATAGTGGCTACCAAAAATCTGGCACTCCATACATTGGACAAAAACTTAAAGGGCGTGCTGATGAAGCCCATCTGCATCAGCAGGGAGTTGATCGGGCCTCCGTCCGAAAATAGCGTAAAGAACAACATGGCAAACGCAGATGCCATGATCAGGTTCGGCAGATAAATCACCGTCTTAAAGAACCCCTGGCACCCAAGCCTCAGGCTGGGATCAGAAAACCACGCCCCCAGCAGCAGCGAAATGAGGATCTGGGGTATAAATCCCAAAATCCACATAATCATGGTATTCTTGGCATAAACCCATACCTCTCCGCTTGTGAGAATGGTCTTGAAATTCTCCAGCCCTATAAAGGTTGGGCCAATCTGCGTCAAGCCCGAGCGGTAATTCTCAAAAAAACTGTTATAGATCGTACTTACCAGGGGAACAAAGGAAAACAGCAAATACACCACAACAAAGGGAATCAGAAAAATATATCCCCACTTATTATAGCTTACAACCTTTCCTCGCCGTGTACTCGTCATAATCATGCCTCCATCTCTATCTTACGATTCATACAGAGCTTGCGGCATGGCTCCTCCCGGCCTTTGGGGAGACCCCCTGCTGCCGGCTCTGTATGTGACGACAGGCGCGCTGCCCGTCATTAAGAAAACCGCACCCGCCTGACCAGGCAGGCAGGCACGGTTTCAGCCGTTGTCGCTATTGATTAGTAAGTCAGTTCGGGATACTTCTCAACCACTGCCTTATAGAACAAATCCAGTGCCTCATCCAGAGTCGCATTTCCCTCAAAGTAGTTCTTCATGGCTTTCTGGAACTCCTCATTACAGCCCTGATCATACTTGCTCAGATTGCTCAGATCCAGTCCGTCCACGCCTGCGCAGTACATAGCCAGGGGATTCTGTCCGCCAAGCACTTTGCTCGAGTAATCGGGATCTGCCGCCATGGCTTCCATAGCAGGCTTATTATTCACGAAGTCATCATACTTGGTTACAATTTCCGTCATGGTCGTCTGATTGGTGGTCATCTGCAGCATGATATCCTTTACGAGACTCGTATTGTCCGTGCCGGTCGCCGCACAAATCCAGGTACCTCCCCAGAAGAAGCCCTGCGGGCCTTCGGTTGCGCCCCATCCGCCGTTATACCCGATGCTGCCTTCCGTGTCGGCCGACATGGAATAGTTTACGAACCAGGCAGGCCCAAAGTAACAGAACACCTTGCCCTCGGGGAAGAAGCCTGCACTCCAGTCGGCGCTCCACAGATCATGGGTTCCGGTATAACCGGCATCCACCAGGGCTTTGGAATCATTTACCCAGTTCATAATGTTGTCATCAATAGTTATCTTTCCGTCTACGACCCAGGGTTTGGTCACATTATTAGAATATGTACGATACGTATCGTTTGCGGAAGCCACAATTTTGTATCCACTGTCAAAAACTGTCTGCGCTGTGGCGTTGAATGTGGCCCAATCCTTAACATACTCCTGAACCGTCGCGGGATCATCACTGCCGAAAATCTCCTTGGCCGCCTCACGGTTATAGAACATTACGCCGGGGCATCCCTGCCAGGAAAGGCCCTTCAGGACACCGTTGGAATCCGTCACAACATCCTGGGTGTACTTGTACTGATTGGCAATGTCCGCGCTGGTGATACCCAGTTCCGTAACAGCCATGGTGTAGTCCGTGTCAACATACTTCAACGCATAATCAGCCTCAACCAGGAACATGTCGATCTTATCATCCGCTGCGGCGCTCTCCTGCTTCAGCAGCGTATCATCCAGATTGTTCTGGTATGCGTTGCCTTCATTGGGGGTCTCATGCCAGACTACAGACACGTCGCCGATGGTGCCGTGGGTCTCATCGGTCTTTGTGTAGCCGGGGTAGAGAGCCACCACCCGGTCTCTGAACTCGTTGTTCCAGCAGTAGATGTTCAACACCTTGCCCTCAGAAGCGCTGCCGGGTTCCGATCCGCAGGCCACCAGAGTCCCTGTCAACATTGCCACGGCCAGTAAAACGCTCAATACTTTCTTCTTCATCCTATATCCTCCCTTATGGTATGATTAAAATGTATCTTGACTAAGGTCTAAGCGATTCCCTTAATCGTTTACGTAATTCATTATACAATATGAATTGTATAATTGCAACACTTTTTTTATATTATTACAAGATTTTTTATTGAATTTTATCTTCACCCGCTGAACCCACTGGTCAAAATCACCAATACGCCTGCAAAACAGGAACCCCTATATGTCCCCGACTGTCTTTCCGGGATACAGTTCTCCCTTGATCACTACCTGCTCAATCAATGTTGTCTTGGGGTGTTCAATCAGGGAGACCAGCTTCTCGGCTGCCTGGAACCCCAGCGATGTGGTGTCCTGGCGCAGCGTTGTCAGCGGCGTCTCGATATGTCTGCCGATACGGATGCCGTCATATCCCGCTATAGAGATATCCTCCGGGATCCGCAGCCCTCTGCTCTTGATGGTCGTGATACCGCCGAAGCAGGAAAAATCATCAGGGTAAAGAATACAGGTGGGCGGCTTCTTCAGTTCCAGAAGCTCCCCCGTCACCTGCCCCGCCATACCCGTGTCGCGGTACGGGGCTTCCCTCACATACTCGGACGGCAGCTTCAGCCCCAGCAGTTCCGCAGTGCGGTAAAAGGAAGTGAGCCTAGCCTGTGTCACGGAGGAATCCGCCCCGTGGATATAGGCAATCCTGCGGTGCCCCTTCTCATAAATATAGCGTACCAGCCGCTCCATCCCCCCCACATTGTCCGAGGTGATATTGATGCGGTTGTCAAAGAGATGATCCACCGTTACCACCGGGATGTCACTGCGCACCAGTTCCAGTACCTGGGGGTCGTAAAAATCCACACAGGCGATCATCACTCCGTCAAACCCCCTGTAATGGCAATGTTCCAGATAAGACATCTGGCTCAATCCCCCGGCCCCGCCCTTGTTGAGGAACGTGATATCATAGCCCTTTGCCTCCACTGCGCGCTTAAAGCTGTCCAGTACCTGCGAAAAATAGTCGTGGGTCAGGCCGCTCTGGGCTTCGTCCACGAAGAGTACGCCTATGTTATAAGTGCGGTTTGTCTTCAGGGCGCGGGCCATGGCATTGGGCAGGTAGCCCATCTCTTTGGCAATCCGGCGGATTCTTTCCTTTGTCTCTTTTCCTATGTCTCCGTGATCATTCAGCGCCTTGCTCACTGTCGCCACCGACACGCCGCAGGCAATGGAAATATCTTTCATTGATACCATGTCTTCTCTCCTACTTTATACTAAAATACTTAATCGTTTGTGTATATTAAGTTTAAATCATTCTTATGAGTTTTGCAATCATTTTTGTACTTTTTTTTGAATTTATTATGGAAGCGCTTACAAAAAGAAGTTAAATTTTCCCGTATTTTATCCGATTTCTATTGCATTTTACAGACATGTTCGGTATAATTCAATTATGTGAACATGTTTTACTTAATCGTTTTCTAAAACATTTTACAAATTCATAAAAGAAGGAGAGTCCCACTATGAAATTCGGCTATTTTGATGACGCCAATCAGGAATACGTCATCACCACTCCCAAGACTCCGCTTCCCTGGATCAACTACCTGGGCTGCAACGAGTTTTTCAGCTTAATCTCCAACACCTGCGGCGGTTACACCTTTTATAAAGACGCCAAGCTGCTGCGCCTGACCCGTTACCGCTACAACAATGTCCCCACAGATATGGGCGGCAAATATTTCTACATAAAAGACGGCGGCACTGTCTGGAATCCCGGCTGGCAGCCCACAAAGACGGAGTTGGACAGCTATGAGTGCCGCCATGGCATGGGCTACAGCCGCTTCACCGGAAGCAGGGATGGGGTGCAGGCTGATCTGCTGACTTTTGTTCCCATGGGTGATAACTGTGAGATCAGCAAACTGACCCTTAAAAATACCGGCAGCCAGAGCAAGGCCCTGAAAGTGTTCTCCTATGTGGAGTGGTGTCTGTGGAATGCCGACGACGACATGAAGAATTTCCAGAGACTCTTAAGCTGCGGCGAAGTGGAGGTAGAGGGTTCTGCCATTTACCACAAGACCGAGTACCGGGAGCGCCGCAATCACTATGCCGTGTACGCAGTGAACGCCCCCATTGCGGGCTTTGATACCATCCGGGATGATTTCCTGGGAGCCTACAGGGGTGCCGACAACCCGGAGGTGGTAGAAAACGGCCAGTGCAAAAACACCATGGCCAGCGGCTGGTCTCCCATCGCCTGCCAGCAGTTGAATATGACGCTGTCTCCCGGCGAGTCGAAGACCTTTATCTTCGTGCTGGGCTACCTTGAGAACCCCCGGGAGGAAAAGTGGGAGGCCCCCGGCATCATCAACAAAAAGCCTGCCCGGGAAATGCTGGCCCGCTATGCCGCCGAGGCAGACGTGGATGCCGCCTTTGCCGCCCTGAAGGACTACTGGAAACAGCTGCTGGGTAAGTATCATCTGGAGGGGCGGGACGACAAGGTCAACCGCATGGTCAACACCTGGAACCAGTATCAGTG
>CAMWSA010000193.1 GCA_947176785.1 uncultured Lachnospiraceae bacterium | reverse complement strand
AGGGGGATCTGCTCCTGTGTGAAGAGTCGGAGTACAGGCATTTTTAGGGCGGTTTTTATGGAAAATATTTTGCGTTCACGGCAGAGAAAAGCGGGGAAGCCCAGTTTGGGATTGTTGACACTATAGGAGCGGCGTTCTCAGGGGGATTCAGTTCCCGGAATCATTTCATGCTTCAGGCGGATGAGAGGGGCATATACCTGGCCAGTGGCAATTTGCTGGTGCAGATTGAACCGGATACTTTTGGAGAGCGGGAGATGGCTTATACGGACAATGCCAATGTCACAGGCTTTTGCGCAGGGCCGACGCATACTCTGGTGGCTACAGAGGACGGGAGATTCTCTTTTTATGACAGTGCAGCCAGGCGTATGTCGGTGGAGGAAGGGCAATATAACAACGATTTTGTAACTCTTTCGACGGAGTATGCTGTGATTGCCAACCGCAACGAGCCATCCCTGCGCCTGATGGCGCTGGAAAATCACCAGGAGGCCCGACTGTTGTCCTATGACGCACGATATGACCATGATGAAGCAAGAGTGAGCCAGGACGGGCAGACGGTGATGCTCTTTGGATATGAGGACTTTCGCATCTACGATATGGCGGGAGAACTGTTGGCAGAGGGGGCATTTCCCGATGCGGAACATATCTATGACCAACAGTTTCGAAAGAGCCAGGAGGGTTCCTGGCTGGAGGTGATCTGGTATGACGGCACCAGGAGGCTTTACAGCGCCGCAGACGGCAGCCTGCTTTCGGAGGAGAGTGGTGAAACGCCGGAAAAAGACCTTTATGAGGAGTTTGTCACAACTCGTTACAGGGTAGCCTCATCTCTTCACGAAGCGCCGGTGGTATATGATGTAGTCACGGGGCAGCAGATGGCAGTTCTGGAAGAGGACAGCTATCTGACATATGTGAGCCAGGTGGAGGACTATCTGATAACGGAATACATCGCCACATCGGGGGAGCGGTATGGCCTGCTGCTGGATGAATGTATGGAGAAGCTGGCTTACCTGCCCGGGCTCTGTGACGTGGCGGAGGGGAGGCTGATATTCGACTGCGGATCGGGTAATCTGCGGCAATGTCGTTTATATTCCTTGCAGGAGTTAATTGCTCTTGGAGAGGCGTATATAGAGCAGTGAGGGAGAATCGGCAATCCCTGTATCGACATACTACCTCCATGTCGCAGCTGCGCTACGACCCAAATCCGGATGAAAAATGCCGCGTTTTCTGCATTTTTCAAGTGTGAGATTTAGAACTTCTTTGCGAAACAGCCTTTGCTGTGAGCAATTAGAAGTTCTTTTCAACCTAACCGCCATGATTCCGCTCGGCGGAATCTCAAATCTGTGCGGAGAATGCCCGTATTATAGGCATTCTCCTGTGTGAGACTTAGTACTTCTCCACGAAACAGCCTCTGCTGTGAGTGGCCAGAAGTACTTCTCACACTAAATCCCGTCAAAAGCCTGCCTTCGGCGTGTGCCGAGGGCGGGCTTTTGCGATACAATGCGCAAAACGCTATCCTGTACAGAATGTACGCCATGGCGCACGAAAGAACAGTAAAGTGGGAATAATATGTAAAATGATTATTAAATCGTATTTATTGAGTTTACATTTTGGGCAGTGGATGGTACAATTTAAAATCATATATCCTTTTCAAAAAATCGGAGGTTCCCATGAGCAATTTTGAAAAAAAATTTGGAAAATACGCGGTTAAGAATATATCTCTGATGCTGATTATGTGCTACGCGGTGGGATATGCCATACAGCTGATAGGGGACGGTTTTTTGAACTTTTTGACTCTGGATCCCTATAAGATCCTGCATGGACAGGTCTGGAGGATTGTGACATGGATCATCGTGCCCCCCTCCTCCTTTAATATATTTACGATTATCATGCTGTTTTTCTATTATTCCGTGGGCACCACGCTGGAGCGCACCTGGGGGGCTTACCGCTACAATGTGTATCTGTTTTCCGGCATGTTTTTTACTGTGCTGGGCAGCTTTGTGGCCCTGGGGCTCTGCTATCTGTTCCAGGGAGAGGTGATGGCAATTCCCGGCAGTGCGGAATATGTGTGTGCCCTCTACAGCACCCTGTTCAGCACCTACTATATCAATATGTCCATTCTGCTGGCCTTTGCGGCTACTTTCCCGGATATGCAGGTGCTGCTGATGTTCGTGATCCCGGTAAAAATGAAGTGGCTGGGCATTATCTATGGGGCTATGCTGGTGTTTGACCTGTTCCAGAATCTGGGAAGTCCGCTGGCCGGGATCTTCTATCGGACAGCCATCGTGGCATCTCTGCTGAACTTTGTGATTTTCTGGATCACCAGCAGGAGCCATATCAATATGTCCCCCAGGGAGATCAGGCGCAGACAGGAGTTTCGGCATGAAGTGAAAAAAAACAGGAAGATGAGCGGTCATAAATGCGCTGTCTGCGGCAGGACGGATGCGGACGATCCCACGCTGGAGTTCCGGTTCTGCTCCAAATGCGAGGGCAATTATGAGTATTGCCAGAACCATATTTTCACCCATGAGCATGTGAAGAAGCAATGATTTTTTCGCCGGCAGGAATGGAGGCAGGGGAAGCGCCTG
The DNA here is from genome assembly GCA_947176785.1 of uncultured Lachnospiraceae bacterium. Taxonomy (GTDB): domain Bacteria; phylum Bacillota; class Clostridia; order Lachnospirales; family Lachnospiraceae; genus Acetatifactor. Next base: position 4,494 of record CAMWSA010000193.1, on the reverse strand, counting down.
CGGGGCTGAGGATCTGTCAACAGCCCTTGGGACGGCGGCATATTTTTCCTGAAAAAAATGCATGTAACCAGGCGGCATAAAAGGCTGTCTATATCAATAAGCAGGGAATCCGTGCGCTGTGGAACTGTCTGTGGCGGCTTTGGGATTTCCGCATGCCCGATGAGACGGGCGGATGGGGGTAATGATGAACCAGGAGGCTTTATTCGCCCGGATGCTGGAGCAGGTCAAGGAACGGGCGGCTGACCAGGGGGGCTGGATTGGCGAGGAGGATGTACAGGAGGCGTTTGCACCGCTGGGACTCTCCGGGCAGCAGCTGCAGATGGTCTATGATTATCTGGTGGCACACAAGATCGGCATAGGGGCACCGGTGAATCCGGACGATTATCTGACCGAGGAGGAGAAAAATTATCTGCAAAATTATCTGGACGAACTGGAGAGCCTGCCCCAGGCAAGCCCGGGGGAGAAGGAAGCCGTCACTCTCTCTGCCATGGCAGGGGATTTGGATGCCCAGGCGCGGCTGTCTGTCCTTTATCTGCCGGATGTGGTGGAGGTGGCCAGGCTGTACAGCGGGCAGGGAGTGTCTTTGGAGGATTTGATTGGAGAGGGCAACCTGGCGCTGGCCACGGGGGTGTCCATGCTGGGAGCGCTGGAGCGTGCCGACGAGGCCCAGGGCATGCTGGGCAGGATGATGATGGATGCCATGGAGGATCTGATACAACAGCAGCAGACCACGGAAAAGGCGGACCGGAGGATGGCGGAGCGGATTAACAGGGTACTTGAGGCGGCGCGTTCCCTGTCGGAGGAACTGCACCGGAAGGTGACGGTGGAGGAACTGGCTCAAGAGACAAAGCTGTCCGAAAAAGCCATTCGGGACGCCATCCGCCTCAGTGGTCATCAGATCGAATATCTGGAGGGAAGCTGATGCTGTTACAGAAGCAGAGTTATGAGGATTATAAATATGTGATGGCGGATATGGGCAATGTGTATCTGGGAGCTAAATATGCCTATGGGGAGCTTTTGCAAAACGAGGATGTGCCGTTTAAAATCCGTGCCGTTGTGGAACGCTATATTCTGCCCCAGTCGGACCCGGAGACCACGCTGGAGAGTGAATTCTATTATATGACTTTAGACAGCTTTGCCTACCGTACCTACCGGCAGCTGAAGGTCAGGGTGAAGTGCAGCAGGCTGGTGGAGAAAAGGAGTCTTTTTTCCCGAAGGAAGAAAAGGAAGGTCTATACTACGGAGATCATGGGCATAGAGAATTTCGTGAAGATGTCCCCGGCACAGAAGCAGGCCCAGGGGATACTGGTACAGGAGATCGTTATTGATAAGCTGGCAATGATGGTTTTTGTGGTGTGAATGCGGAACTCAAATTAGTCTGTATAAGTCAATTAAAATTTGTACGGCATGTTCCCGGAAAGCGAACTGATCCATAACAGGACGCCATAAAGCGGCCGGACATGATCGTATGCCCGTAGGGGACATGCGGAACTTAAATCAAGAAAAGAGGACATAACAATGAGGATTGAAGAAGTAACAAGCTATGAGATCGTAGAAAAGAGGGAGATTAAGGATCTGAATTCCATGAGTTATCTGCTGCGGCATAAGAAGACCGGGGCGAGAGTGGCTCTGCTTGAGAATGACGACAATAACAAGGTGTTCTATATCGGCTTTCGCACGCCGCCGGAGAATTCCACCGGTGTGGCCCATATTCTGGAGCATTCCGTACTGTGCGGCTCCAGGGAATTCCCGGTGAAGGATCCGTTTGTGGAGCTGGTCAAGGGGTCGCTTAACACATTCCTGAATGCCATGACCTATCCGGACAAGACCATATACCCCATAGCCAGCTGTAATGAAAAGGATTTTCAGAACCTGATGCATGTATATCTGGACGCAGTGTTTTATCCCCGGATCTATGATACGGACAAAATCTTTTGCCAGGAGGGATGGCATTATGAGTTGGACAGCCTGGAGGGGGAACTGACGATCAACGGCGTGGTGTATAACGAGATGAAAGGGGCGTTTTCCTCCCCGGATGACATACTGTTCAGGGAAAAAATGAAATCTCTGTATCCCGATACCACTTACGGCAAAGTGTCCGGCGGCGACCCGGCGGTGATCCCGGAACTTTCCTATGAGGAGTTTCTGAATTTTCATAGAAGATATTACCATCCCTCCAATTCTTACATCTATCTGTACGGTGATATGGATATGGCGGAGAAGCTGGTGTTTCTGGATGAAAAATATCTGTCTGCTTTTGACAGGCTGGAGATCGACAGTTCCATCCGGGACCAGGAGCCTTTTCCTGCGCTGCGCAGGGTGGTGCGGGAGTATCCCGTCAGCGATGAGACCAAAGAGGAGGAGAGCGGGTATCTCAGCTACAATATGACCGCCGGGGACTGCCTGGACCGGGAACTGTATGTGGCCTTCGAGATTTTGGATTATGCGCTTTGCAGCGCGCCGGGAGCGCCGCTGAAGAAGGTCCTGCTGGATCACTCCATGGGCAAGGATGTCTACAGCGAGTACGACAACGGTATTAAGCAGCCCTTCTTCTCCGTGGTGGCCAGTGACACGGACATTGCCCGAGAGCAGGAGTTCGTGGAATTGATAGATAAGGAACTGCGGCGGATTGTCGGGGAGGGTTTTGACCAAAAGGCACTGCTGGCGGGCATCAACCATTATGAATTCCGGTATCGGGAGGCGGATTTTGGCAGGTATCCCAAGGGGCTGATGTACGGGCTGCAGATCCTGGACAGCTGGCTCTATGCTGACACTGCCCCCTTTATCCATGTGGAGGCCAATGCCACTTACGCCCGGCTGCGGGAGGCGGCAGGGCAGGGCTACTTTGAAAAATTAGTACAGACCTACTTGATTGATAACCCCCACAAGTCCCTGGTGATCCTGAAGCCCAAAAAGGGCATGGCCCAGGAACAGGAGGAGGCATTGAAGGCGCAGCTGGCAGAGCGCAAGGCCGGCATGAGCCGGAAGGAGCTTGAGGAGATTATAGGCAGGCAGCAGGCGCTGACGGCCTATCAGGAGCAGGAGGACAGCAGAGAAGATCTGGCCCGGATTCCCATGCTGTCCAGGGAAGATATCGGCAGGGAGGCCAGGAAGCTGATCAATGAGGAAACCAGGATCGGAGAACTTCCGGCACTGCGCCACACTCTGTTCACCAACGGCATCGCCTATATCCGCCTTATTTTTTCCCTGGACCGGATTCCCGAGAGGCTGTATCCCTATGTGGGAATTTTCAGCGCCTGTCTGGGACTGCTGAACACGGCCAACTACAGCTACGGCGAGTTGTCCAATGAGATCGACTTGAACACCGGCGGCATCGGTACGGCGAACAACATTTACGGCAATGTGGAGAATACGGATGAATACAGGGCCACACTGGATCTGAAGACCAAAGTGCTGTATGGCAACATCGGCAAGGCCCTGGAACTGTTGCAGGAGATTGCCCTGACCTCTGACTATACTGACGAAAAGCGGCTGCTGGAGATCATATCCGAGGGACAGTCCCAGATGCAGTCCCAGATGGCGGCCAGGGGAGACCAGACGGCGTTAAACCGTGCGCTGGCTTATGGCAGCGTGTCCGGTGCCGTCAGCGAGACTCTTTCCGGCATTCCCTATTTCCGTCTGTTATCCCGCATCCAGGCGAATTTTGAGGAGGAAAAGGGAGCGCTGATTAAGGCGCTGCAGGAATTGGCGGCCATGATCTTCCGCAGGGAGAACCTGACGGTGGATTATGTGGGCACCGACGAGGGCTGGGAGAAGCTTGAGGAGGCGGCAGGGCGCTTTGCCGGGGCGCTGCACACGGAACCCGTTGAGACCGGCAGTTTTCGTCCCGTGCCCCAGAGAAAGCAGGAGGGCTTTATGACCGCCGGGCAGGTGCTGTATGTGTGTCGTGCGGGCAATTTCAAAAAGAAGGGGCTGCCCTACAAGGGGACGCTGCGCTTCTTGCAGGTGATGATGCGGTACGAATATCTGTGGATCAACCTTCGGGTCAAGGGCGGTGCCTACGGCTGCCAGTGCAGCTTTGGCCGGTCCGGCGAGAGCGGCTTTACCTCCTACAGGGACCCCAACCTGAAAAACACGGTGGACGTATTTGAGAAGGCGGCGGAGACGGTGGAAAAATTCACTGCCGACGAGCGCACCATGACTCAGTATATTATCGGGGCTGTCAGCGATATGGATATCCCCATGAACCCGGCGGCCTACGGGCTGTTCTCCTTAAGTGCGTACCAGTGCGGCATCACCCAGGAGATGCTGGATCAGGAGAGGGCGCAGCTGCTGGGGGCCACCCAGGAGGAGATCAGGGGGCTGGCCGCTTATATCCGGGCCTTTATGCAGGACGATTTCCTGTGTGTGGTGGGGAACGCTCAGAAGATCAAGGAAGAAAAGGAGATGTTTCTGACAACGGAAAACTTGTTTTAACAGCCTGTGTATTCAACTATTGACTTGAGTGTGCGCCGCAGCGCACGGAGGGGTATA
>CAMWSA010000192.1 GCA_947176785.1 uncultured Lachnospiraceae bacterium | reverse complement strand
GAAAATAACCGGCACCTCCCGGACTCTCTTGATCTCCGTGCATACCGTGAAGCCGCTGCCATCCGGCAGAGATATATCCACCAGGGCCAGATCGTACTGTTCCTGCGCCAGCATGACAAGGGCCTCTCGCTGGGTGGGGGCATGGATCACCCCGAACCCCTCTGAACACAGCAGACGCACCAGACCCCTGGCTATCTCTTCATCGTCCTCCACCACAAATATCCGCTGCACCGATTATCCCCTCCCTGATCAACATTTCCAAGACACGAATTTCTATGGCAGACATCATTGGGCCACATTGCTGTTTTCTGCGGCATGAATCATCCGTAAAGCCGACTGGGCCATTCCGCTGTCGGGAAATTGACTCAACGTTTTCTCATAGTATTCCTTTGCTTTGCCGCCGTTTCCTATCTGGCTATAGCAGTATGCGATATTGACCAATGCCATCTCTGTATAGGAGATCCTGCTGGCGGAGAGCAGCAAGATAAAGCGGTACTTGTCAATCCAGGCATATCTGGTGAAAAAGTCATAGCTCTTCTCAAATTCACCGATAGCCCGGGTATAATCGCCTGATTTGAAAAAGGCAATCCCCTGCCGGTGATTTTTGGGCACCTGAAATCTCAGCAATAGATATACGACAAAATAGATAATTATCGCTAAATCAAACCCCTCTGCAAAAGAACCCAAAAATAGGCCTAAAATAAAACCCAGAAAAAATATAAGAAAAATATGAAAAAGGTTAGCAAGCCATGCTCTTTGCCGTACAACCGGTTTATTGGACGCCATTTTTTATACCTCCCCGATCATTTTTGTTCCTGGTGTCTGGCTGCACCCATGTTACTACATTGATATGTATTTCATCTGTCATGTAAGTTATTTTACAGGATTCCCCCTGTGCTTACAAGACCCAAAAAGGGAAAACCCTCTTTCAGGGCAATTCATCCCTGTGTTCCATCAGATAGTCAATAAAACATTTACTCGCCATGGGCAGACTGTCCTTATCCTTGTAAGCCACCGCCAAGGTCCGGTAGACAGGCGGATCAATGGGCAGGCATACATTCTCAAAACCCGTGCGGCGCAGCATGAGACCGGCCAGGATGCTCACGCCCAGCCCTGCCTCCACCATCGTCATAATGGCATAGTCGTCGTGGATGGTGTATTGAATATCAGGCCGCAGCCCCGCCGCCTCAAAGGCCGCAATGGGCTCGCTGTATTGCCCCTCCTCCAACAGAATATACGGCTCCCCTGCTATTTCTTCCAGGCGGATACACGGACGGGATGCCAGCGCATGGCCCTTAGGCAGAACAGCCAGCATCTCCCCGTCCTTGATAACCCTGGTTTCCAGACCCGCACTGGCCAGCGGAGTGATAAATCCAAAGTCCACGGCCCCCGTCCTGATCCACTCCGGAATCAGGGTATAATCCCCCTGGTGAAACAAAAACTGCACATTTGGATACCGTTCCTTAAACCCCTTAATCAGCTGCGGCATCCAGTGACAGGTGATACTGGAGATGGTCCCCACCCGGATAATCCCCGTCTCCAGCCCACGGATCTCTTCTGCCTTTTCACACATGGCCCGATAACAGCAAATGGTTCTCTCCACAAAGGGGTATATTTCTGTCCCCTCCAGAGTCAATTTGATCCCGTGGCGGGAACGGGTGAGCAGCTTTAAGGACAGTTCCTTTTCCAGGGAGGCGATCATCTGGCTGATGGAGGACTGGGTATAACCCAGGGCCTCCGCCGCCTTGGTAAAGCTCCCAAGCTCCACTATTTTCTGTAATGCAATATATCTGTTCATTTTATATCGCTTTCTCTAATATAAGCATTAGATTTATTTGTTTTACTTATTTTAATATGCCCGCTATAATAAAGTCAAGGAGCAGGGAAACCTGTTTGGAAACGGAGGATTAGAAAATGCAGATAGTAGAATACCAGCCCCGGTTCAAAGATGATTTTATCCGCCTGAACACAGCCTGGATCGAAAAATACTTTACCATGGAACAGGATGATTATGACATTTTATATCACACAGAGGAATTGCTTGAAAAAGGTGCCATGATTTTCTTCGCAGTCGAACAAGAAACCGTGCTGTCTACGGCCATGGCAGCGCCGATAAATGACAGCGAGTGGGAGATCTGCAAGCTTGCCACGGATGAAAAGCAGCGCCGGCACGGTGCGGGGAGCGCTGTCTTCAAAGCCTGCATGGACTACGCTCTGGACCATGGTGCCAAGCGGCTGGTCATTATCTCCAACCGCATTCTGAAGCCGGCGCTCCATATATACGAAAAATTCGGTTTCCGGGAAATTCCTGTTGACAGCACCCACGGCTATCAGCGGGCAGATATTCAGTTTGAATATCTCCCCTGAAGCCCTTTGGATATTCCCTCTACAATCGCATATAGCGGAAAATTTACCAGCCAATCTTCTTCCCTGTAGTCAGACATGGATGCACGGGCTGCTATACATATGGTGAAAATCTGCTCAGATTTTGATAACACCCTGTTCATGGCTTATTCATTCGTGTGTTTGTCGTGACTGGGGGCAGGCCAATCTTGACACAGCATGTTTTTACAGGTAACATGAGATATGAGGTATGGAGGTGCGGGAGCTGCCGCCATGCGGGGGATTCGGAACTCTAAACAAGGAGGAAACGGCAATGTTAGTAAAACAGAGCAGGGAGCTTGGGAAGCTTGAAGCGGCATTACAGCTTCTGAAGCTTACTCAGAAGAATATGGAGTTGGCGGAAAAATATCTGGATATGTCCGGGCCGGAGGATCAGGAACTGCTGAAAGGGGCCGAGCATCAGGATTTCACCGAACTGGATACGGGGCCGCAGCAGTCCGTATACAATTCTCTGGGCTATTTTAAGAGAAACAACGAGGCGCTGGCCCGTCGTCTGATCCGGTTTCTGGCGGAGGTGGGCGGAGCCACATCCCGCAGGATATTGTCTTACTATGGATGGAACAATGATTTCAAGTATATGGAGGATGTTCTGTCGGTGGTTCAGAACGCCGCCCTGTATTCGGATTGGGTTGCCTGGAATGCGTCGGCGCATCGCGAGGCTTCCATCCGGCCCCTGATTGCGTTGGGAAAAAAGGACCCTGAGATATTTCCGAAGATGAGGGAACTGTGTTATGACGATGATGCCTGTAATACGGAGATGTTCCTGGCGGGGATGTATCTTTACTGCGTAAGGCCGCTGGAGGAGTCCAGAAGTATGCTCTGGGTTCCCATGGACGATCAGGGCGGTGACGACAGGGCGGAGGGCAGCCCGGAGCGCATACGGGAAATGCGCGACTATCTGGAAGCGCGCCTTAAAGGGAACAGCGCGGGGCTTTTTATCTCAGCCGACGAACCCCAGGGGGAAGAGGAGGAAAAGCTGAAAGCATTCATACAGGATTCCGATCCCAGAGAGGAATTTCCCTATGAGATGCGGGCGCTTATCTCTGGGAGGCACAAGAACAAATATCGGATGACCTTCCTCCCCTTCCTTGCGTTTCTGGCCATAGAGCATTCGGACAGGTTCATCTCCCTGATCCGCTTTGCGGTGGCGGTGGAAGGCGATACAATTCCCAACCTGCCCCTGGATGTGTGTCAGAGAACAGGGGCGGAGTGGTTCCACAGACATATCGAGGCTTTGGAGAAGCTTCTGTGGATCTCCGACGAGACATATATCCGCTGGGCAGTCTCACAGAAGGAAGACAAAGTGCTGGAACGGATGGTGGCAAAAGCCCCGGAAGCAGCCTGTGAGGCGATAAAAGCACTGACGGTGGAGGAGTACGGGTATCTGCTGGCACGGATAAGGGCGGGAAACCCAAGGCTGTACGATGAGGCCGGCCCGGCGTTTGCGGCGGATTACCGCAGGATTGCGGCCTCGCAGGAGGTGGAAAAGTATCAATACGCAGGGGACAGGGCCAGGGACTACCTTATGGGGATTATAGAAATTAAGGATATTCTGCCCTGTGTGCAGCAATGGAGGGAACAGTTCTATCACTATGACTGGAAAAAGTATGACCGGATTCACAGTTATCTGGAATATGGGGAAGAACAGATGTACCGGCGCGCTTTGGTGTTGGAGGCCCTTCGACTGAGGGGTTCCTATTTTTCAAAATACTGGGCGGATGAGAGTCTGGCGGAAAATAATGCGCCGATATCCGGTGACAGACGCCGGGACAGACGTCAGATAGAGGGCATTTTGAACCTGTTTGAAAGGGAACAGCTTCCGCCGCAGTATCAGATCGAATATATCGGAAATGAAAATAACTGCGTTTATGGAGAGGGTGTCTTTGCTCCTGACAGCGACAGTCAGATCTGTGTGCTGACTTTAGAGGAAATGCGCGGGGACTGGCATCAGGAATGGCTGGATGCCTCTGAGAGCAAATATCTGCCTGCGCGGATTCTGGCCTATCGCATCATGGGCGAGCGGGGGGAGAAGTATAAGGATCGGCTGCTTGCATGCGCCGTCGAAAACACCAGACAGGGCAGAGATTATCTGCGGGCCATTTATACAGCACATCGGGAGTGGGAAGCGGATATCCTGGAAATGCTGAAATCTCCCAAGGGCGGCAAACGCGAAATGGCGGTGGAAGTCCTGAGAAACTGGGGAATCGAACAATACAGGGAGCTTCTTTCCCAGGCAATGGAAGCAGAGAAGACAAAGAAAATCAGGACATTGATACAGGAGTTTCTCGCCCCGAAGGAACATGTGTCAGGGAACTCTGCGGACGGGGAAGAGTCCGGCGGAAAGGGACAGCCAGGCGGTGCGGCGCGTACCGTGGAGGAAATCATAAGGGAAGCCCTGATGGGGAACCGTAAGAGGAAGCTGGCCTGGCTGGCTTTGGAAAACGCCGGCAAAGTCCACCTGCTAACCGGGGAAGAGGCTTCTGAAGCTTATATGGCGGCACTGCTTATCAGCTATGCGGATATGGGAGTCCCCGGTGCGAATAAGGATGCGGAGCGGCTGGCAGCCGGTCTTAAACAGGAGGAGCTGGCAGCATACATAGGGGAGATCTTTCACCGTTTTATGGAAGACGGTGCCCAGGCAAAGAAAAAATGGATTCTTTATGCCGCCGCTATCCATGGCGGAGAGGCAATTGTACCGGTTCTGCACGCCCGGATTCAGGAGTGGCCCCAGCATGCCCGGGGTGCCATGGCTGCGGAGGCGGTAAAGGCTTTGGCCCTAAACGGTACATCCGCCGCGCTTTTACTGGTGGATCAGACAGCCAGAAAATGCAAATTCCGTCAGGTGAAGGCTGCCGCTGCAGAAGCGCTGGACTATGCCGCAGGGCAGCTTGGAATCCCCAGGGAAGAACTGGAGGACAGGATTGTGCCAAATCTTGGATTTGACAGGCGGATGGAACGCACCTTTGACTATGGTAAACGACAGTTTAAAGTGCTGCTGTCGCCAAATCTCTCCCTGGAGGTATATGACGGGAACGGGAAATCGCTGAAGAACCTGCCCGCCCCCGGTAAAACCGATGATCCGCAGCTGTCCAAAAACGCATATGAAGCCTGGAAGCTGTTGAAAAAACAGCTAAAGACAGTGTTGTCCAATCAGAAGATACGCCTGGAACAGGCAATGCGTACCCGGCGGCAGTGGGAGCCGCAGAAATGGAGTGAATTGTTTGTGGTCAATCCGGTGATGCATCAGTTTGCCATGAGTCTGGTCTGGGGCGTATATGAGAACGGCGTTTTGACAAATACGTTCCGTTACATGGAGGATGGCACCTTCAACACTGCGGAGGAAGAAGAATATGATTTTCCGCAGTCTGGCAGCATTGGTCTGGTACATCCCATAGAGTTGCCGGAGGATGTGCTGAATGCCTGGAGAGGACAGTTATCCGATTATGAGATTGTCCAGCCCATTGAACAGTTAGAGCGCCCCGTTTTCCGGGTGACAGAGGAGGAAAAAGAAGCCACGGAGTTGATCCGTTTTGGCGGTCTGGTCATCAACGGTCTGTCTCTCTCCGGAAAGCTTCAGGATATGGGGTGGTATAAGGGAGAAGTAGGAGACGGCGGCGTCTACCACAGCTTTTACCGTGATGATCAGGATAAGGGTGTGGAACTGAACTTTTCCGGATGTTATGTGGGAAATGAGAACGATATGGTTGTAGTGTATGAGGCTTATTTCTTTCAGCCGGGGGTTACCGAAAAAGTAGGATGGCGCTGCCAGCCCGTGCGGCAGAAGCTGGGAGGGGTGGATTCCCGCTATTTCAGCGAAGTGGTGTTACAGCTTACCAGGGCCACGGCGGCTTCGGAGAAAAAACTGGATTACCCGGAATGCAGGGAGTGGTAATTACTCTCCCTTTGATCCGGTTAGGCCGCAAAATATCCTGTATGGCAAATTCCTGACTCTCTGACCCCGGCCAGATATAGGACATTAAATTCCCTGCACTGACAAAGGTGCAGGGAATTGTTCCGGACAGGCTGTGTTCACCCTGTGCCACACAATCCATGCCAAATGCTATTCATTTGCCGCTTTACGCAAAATCAGGACAAGCGTTTAAAAGTAGTCCAGCAGTGCCTTGTCAATCCCTGCTATCTTCTCATCCTCTCCAATGTTGCCAAGCAGCGCCACTTTCTCAATCTCTTCCCGATCCTGCCGATATTGCTCTATGCGCTGCAGATCTTCCTCCCGTAGACTGATACCATACAGGCCGCCATATTCCTTGCGGTGCTTCGATGAAAAAAAATCGGGGATCATGTTCAGATTCATCAGCCCTATATATTGAAACCGTGCGTCAGAGATACCGATCTCCTCCAGGCATTCCCGCTGAATGCACTGGCGCATGGTCTCCCCTGCCTCCAGACAGCCACCGAATATCTCCCAGTCCCGCCGCCATTTGTTCCAGCCCAGCAGATAATCTCCGCCCACCTTCACCACCGCCAGGCAGTGGGTGACCGGCGCATACCGCTGTTGCGCCGTCTCCTCGTCAGATTCTATAATCTCAATCAGTTCATTCCCTTTGTCATCTCTGAATATCATTCCTACCTCTTTCATGATATAAAATTCCGATCCAAACTTTCCTCTTCGTGAATATCGCTGGCTTTGCCTGCGATATTCCTTAATATGTATTTGGAAGTTCTGCTTCCAAACTTTCCTCTTCA
>CAMWSA010000191.1 GCA_947176785.1 uncultured Lachnospiraceae bacterium | reverse complement strand
ACATAGGACACCGTAGCGTTGGACACTCCCGCGAGAGCGGCCACATCCCTGATCGTATAACGTTCCTTCATAATTCCCCCATATTGTCGCTTTACAAAATCCACATTTTTCAAGTGGTTAACCGTTTCACTTAAATAAATTATACCGCATTTTGACATTTTGTCAACAGGGATTCCTGTATTTTTTCAATTTTGTTCGGATTCTCAGCGGAATAAATTGCTTTTCCGTATTTATTTGGTATAATGGATAAAACTCAATATGCCTACGATTAGAAGGAGGAATCTGATGACAGACCCTTATATAAAATGTCCTGCTTTTGAAAATGAACACTATCTTTTACGGCTGGTAGAACCCGCCGACACCCCTGACCTGCTAAACGTATATTCCGACGAAAAAGCCGTTCCTCTCTTTAACAGCGATAACTGCCACGGCGACGATTTCCATTACACGACTCTGGAACGGATGCAGGGCGCGATGGATTTCTGGGTCGAAGCCTACCGGGAGAAATGGTTTGTCCGCTGGGCAGTTGTCAATAAAGAAATGCAGAAAGCAATAGGCACAATCGAGCTGCTCACCAGACAGGCCGGGGATTATTTTAACGACTGCCGCCTGCTGCGGCTGGACCTGCCAAGCGGCTACGAAAACGCGGAGGATATCCATGAAATATTATCCCTGATCGTTCCGCCGGCCTACGACCTGTTCCACTGCCGGATGATCGCCACCAAGGTGATACCCGCTGCTGCCCAGCGCAGGGAAGCGGTGGAAAAGCTTGGTTTTACGGCCTCGGCGGAAGCTCTTGTGGGCCACGACGGGACACGCTATACCGACTATTATGTGAAAATGCAGGGATAAAACAGATTGTGGGAACGCATGACGCGTTTGATACCACAAGCCCGATACTGCACCGTCCAGGGAGGCTGACATGACCAGAGAGACTTATTCATTATTGGAAAACTATATGCTGTCCTGCATGGATGACAGCGCCCACGACAAGGAGCATGTCTACCGTGTTCTGTACCATGCGCTGGAAATTGCGAAGACGCAGGAGGATGTGGATTACGACGTCCTGATTGCCGCCTGTCTGTTACACGACGTCGGGCGGAAGGATCAGTTTGAAAATCCGGCCCTCTGCCATGCGGCTGTAGGAAGCCAAAAAGCCTTCGCCTTTCTGACAGCGCATGGATTTGGGGCGGAATACGCCGGACGGGTCAGACATTGCATTCAGACCCACCGCTACCGGGAAAACAACCCGCCGGAGAGTCTGGAAGCGCAGATTCTGTTTGACGCGGACAAGCTGGACGTGGCCGGCGCCATGGGAATCGCCCGCACATTGGTTTACAAGGGCATTGTCTCGGAACCGCTGTACTCCCTCCTGCCGGACGGAACGGTGTCGGATGGTGAAACGGATGCCGCACCCTCCTTTTTTCAGGAGTATAAGTATAAGCTGGAACACATCTACGACCGTTTTTATACGGAAAAAGCCGCCTCCCTTGCCGAAGAGAGACGGCAGGCCGCCGTGGATTTCTATAAAAGCCTCTACCGGGAAGCGGCATCGTCCTATCAGGCGGGACAGGATGCACTCGCCGGACTTTTGACGGATTCGTAACGTTTTCGCGGAACCGATGCCCCAATCACATATCAGCCGGGAACGCACGCAGCAATTTCTCGTATATTTCCCGGTCACTGTCCTTAAACACATTAAATATCACCCTGTCCATTGCACCGGCATGTGTCTTCAAAAAATCCGCCACGGCCTTCACCGCGATCTCCGCCGCCTCCCCGTTCGGGAAATGAAACTCACCCGTGGAGATGCAGCAGAACGCCACCGACCGAATTCCGTTTTCCACACAGCAGTTTAACACGCTCTCATAGCAACTGCGCAGATCTTTTCTGAGCGCATCCGTCAGTTCCCCGTACACAATCGGCCCTACCGTGTGAATCACATAATCGCAGGGCAGATTATAAGCCTTTGTCAACATGGCTGTTCCCACCGGCTCCTCATACTGCCTGCCATAACGCATCCGCTTCTCCTGCATGATATGGCTGCACTCTTCCCGAAGCTGCATACCCGCCGCGCTGTGGATCGCGTTGTCGATGCATCTGTGGCAGGGTATAAAACAACCCAGCATCCGGGAATTGGCGGCGTTCACGATAGCGCCCGCCTGCAGGCGCGTGATGTCGCCCTGCCAGAGGGAGAGTTTGTCCCAAAACTCCGCCTGTCTTCTGTCTCCCGGTCTGCGATACCGCTCCCCGCCGCAGGAAGTCTGCCCGTCCCTGTCCACCCCACCGAACTGCTCCTGTATAGTAGGGATCTCCGCAAGCGTCACGATGCCCTTCTCCGCGCGCTCCTCCTCCAGATAGGCATCCTGCACCGAAAGAAGCGTCTCAGACAACCCTCCCGGCATACGGATATTCATGAGGGAACGGATCGCCTGTCTCTTCTGCGCGGGGCTGTACCCGCCTGTCTCAAGATCCTTGTACTCCGCGGAATCCGCTTTCAACTGCTCCAGCAAAAGGTCCGCTCTCTCGTCTCTGTCTGTCTTCATATCGCTTTCCTCCCTGTTCACATGAACACAAAATTGGGTTTTATCCTAACCCGCTTTACGGCTTTATTCAGAATCGTTCAAATCCTGTTCTATTTTTTCCAATAAGGAGCAGTCAACACACCCTGCATGATCCATAGCTTCAATAATCTTAAATTGTTGCTGTTCCATACCCGCGTCTTTTCCATAAAGTTTTTCATATCTAACAAGAAATTTAGTAAACCAGTAATATCTCCCATACAAAATATCTGATAAAGTGTACTTTTTTATTGTTAGTATCCTCTGCTCATTGTCTTCCAATGACAAAGCATAATTTATTGCCTTATTCATTTCATCATCTTCATAAAGTAGAGCCAAAGGTTTCCCTAATGAAATGAACAGTAATTGTCTGATCCGTTCCCTGAAAAACGGCGACTTTTATCGTATGGGTGCATCCCTTACCATATTGTTGATCTGCAAAGAAACTCCGTCAGGATTATTAAGTTCGACTGCTGTACCGTCATCCCGGATGCCAATATACAGTTTGCCGCCGTTACAGTTAACAAAAGCAATGATATCAAATCAGGCCAATGCGCATGATCCGATTACGACCCGATTTGACCTGATACTTTCATTGGGCCCGCAAATGAGGTCAAATTGAACGAAGTAATTAAATCTGCTGTCTTATAATTGTTTCAGTATCTCTCCAATGTCTGTATTGATACAGATGGAGCGCTCTGCAATTTCCTCGGGTACATAGGCTTCCCCATAATTGATGCAGACATACTTTGCCTTCGGATTCTCCGCTGTCATCTGCCAGAACGGGTACTTAATGATGCCAAGAGTGTTATGTTTATTACGCGCCATTTTCCTCTTCCTGCAATAACCAATCAACTATATTGTAAATCTCAATACCCTCATAACCATATTTCGGGTGTCTGGTTCTGGCAATGATCTTTTTGGGATAAGCATCTCGGATTTGCAGTAATGGCAGACATTCTCTTTCAAGAGTATTCCGATCCGAAATATTGTCACTGACCTGGATATAGATTTTCTCGCTCCCTTTTTGCGCTACAAAATCAATTTCCTTCTGATACAATTTTCCGACATACACATCATATCCCCGGCGGAGCAATTCAATACAGACTATATTCTCATACACTCTGCCGTAATCCATATTCCTGTTTCCTAAAATGGCATATCGGATACCTGTATCACACAAATAGAATTTTTCAGAACTTTCCAAATACTTCTTTCCGCGGATATCATAACGCTTTATGTCATAAAAAACAAAGGCATTACACAAAAATTTAATATATCTGCCTACTGTTACATGATTCGTTGTTGTCTTGTTCGCTGTCAGCAGCTGACTGACCTTGTTTGGAGAAGTAAGGTTGCTGATGTTATCCATGAGGAATTCGCTCAGTCTCTGCAGGACCAACGTATCCGGCAAAGAATATTTCTGCACAAGATCTCTCGTGACGATCGTTTCATAAACTTCTTTAACGTAATTTATTCTATCCTTCTCCGTTCTGTAAGCGTAAGAACCTGCCAGTCCTCCCTTTATGGAATACTCATCAAAGAGCTTTTCCTTATCGCCGGTCTCATCATAATACTGGCAGTATTCCTGAAAACTGAACGGAAACACATGTATCTCGATATAACGTCCGGTAAAAAGAGTTGCCATATCAGCACTTAATAAAAAAGCATTAGAACCCGTAATATAAATATCATATTTTCCTTTGGAATAAAGACTGTTGATTGCCAATTCAAATTCAGGACACATTTGAACTTCATCCACGAAAAGATAATTTGCTTTTTCCTCTTGAAAATGTTCCTCTACGTAAGCATGAAGTGCATGATACTCTCTGATTTCTTCATATGTCAGATCCATAAAGTCAATAAAGATAATATTGATATTTTCATAATGATTTTTCAGGTACTCAATATATGCCTGCATCAATTTTGACTTTCCCGAACGACGAATGCCTGTAATGATTTTAATATCAGGAGTCTGGTTCAACCCAATTATCCTATTCAGATACTTTGTTCTTGTTATTGTCTTCATACAAACTCTCACTTTCAAAAAATAAACTTTTTTATTTTTTTGAAACCGCATTGTAATTCTTATTATACCAATATAAAATAGTATATACAAGATACCGGTTTCAAAACAGTAAAATTTTTATTTATTTGAAAGCACCTGAGCAAAGCAATCGACTCTGTTGTTTTATAATTGTTTTAATACTTCTCCAATGTCTGCATTGATACAGATGGAGCGGTCTATGATTTCCGTTGGTGCGCAGACTTCCCCCAAGTTGACACAGGCATAGGCTGCCTTCGGATTCTCCGCTGTCATCTGCCAGAACGGGTACTTAATGATGCCCGGGGTATTATACCCCACCCCCAATTCCAAAAACAAAACCTTCTTACCCCTGTGCTCCTCCAAAAATGTTTCATACCGCCCGGCCGCCCGGTACCATCCCTCATCCTGCACAAAGGTGTCGTCCGCACGAAGGTTCATACAAAGATGCTCCCCACATTCCGGGCAGCGTGGCACAAGCTCAGACGGCACCGTCATGGCCGCCGTAACGCCCTCCGGCAGATAAAGACTGCCGTCCGTCATGATACAAAAGCCCTGCGCCTCCACCATCGCGCGCACCGTCTCCCCATTGTCGCAGGTCCTGTCATGACAGGGTACGCTGCACTGGAACAGGCCGTAATCTCCCTGCGTATAATACAATCGTTCTTTCGCAAAGCCCGCCTTCTGAAAGCAGTGATCCACGTTTGTGGTGAGTACAAAGTAATCCCTGTCTTTCACCAACTCATACAGCCTTTGATACACAGGTTTCGGCGGATTCACATATCGGTTTACATAAATATATCTACTCCAATATGCCCAATACTCCCGCCAGGTATCGTAGGGATAAAATCCGCCCGCGTACATATTGCCAAAATGGTATTTCCCGGTAAAATCGCCAAAATACTTCCGAAACCGCTCTCCGTCATAAGTAAATCCAGCCGCGGTGGAAAGCCCCGCACCCGCGCCGATCACGACCGCTTCCGCCTGTTCCCATACCCGTTTCAACTGCTCCGTCTTCTCTCCCATGCCGTTCTCCTCCGCCGTTTTGCTCTTTCGACATCTTCATTCTAGCAAGACAGAACGTAGAAAAAAAGTACTTACTTTATTATTAGATAGTTACCTTTTTGTGACTGGTTTCTTTTGTATCGGAAAAAACAAAAAACGTATTGACTATTACGTTACGTCATAGTTTATAATAGTGCAGACAGGGAGGAAATCTGAATGATGACCATACGTGAAGTGAGCAAGCTTGCAGGAGTGAGTGTCCGTACGCTCCAATATTATGATAAAATCGGCCTTCTGCATCCGTCAAAATACAGTGATACCGGGTACAGATTATATGCAGATACGGATTTGGAACGGTTACAGCAGATTTTACTGTTTCGGGAATTGGAGTTTCCGCTGAAGGACATCAGGGAAATTATGGAAAGCCCGGATTTTGACACAAACAAAGCACTAGACCAGCAGATAACCTTGCTAAAGCTAAAAAAGGAACATTTAGAGAACCTGATAAACCTCGCCGGAGGAATAAAATTGTTAGGAGTAAAGTATATGGATTTTTCAGCATTTGACAGGAGCAAACTGGACGAATATGCCGCGCAGGCAAAGGCAGCATGGGGTAACTCTCCGGTATACAAAGAGTATACGGAAAAAGCAAAAAACCGCACACCTGAGGAAGATCGCATTTTGGGCGAACAATGTATGATGATATTCAGGGAATTTGGAGAAATCAGGGATAGCGATCCTTCATCCGAAACGGCCAGGGCTCTGGTCATAAAGCTGCAAAGCTTTTTTACCGAACACTTTTATCAGTGTACGGATCAGATTTTGAGCGGTCTTGGGAGAATGTATGCCGGTGGCGGCGAATTTACAAAAAACATTGACGGATACGCAGGAGAAGGGACTGCCGTATTTGTAAATGAAGCGATACAGGCTTATTGCGGCTGATACTGGCAGAGTACGAGGAGGCTATTATGATTGTGAAGAGTGTCTATTCACCGGATGTTTACAGAAAAATCATGCATGCGAATCAGGATAAAAAGGATGATATCTACCGCTACGAATTAATGCTCCCTTTTCATGGCAAATGGGACTGCTATCACATCCCCCTCAAAGCGCCCAAAAAAGGGGCTTATGACATTATCATGGCGAATAACAGGATGGGAATTTTCCCTCCGTCCAGGGTGAATGTGAAGGCAGCGGACTGGATCGAAGCCATTTCCGATCAGAATCTTTGGAATGCCTGTCAAAAATCTATCGAAGACGCTCTGGAGCGCTTTACCCGCAAGGGGATTGCGCTCAAAGTGCAGGAGTATCTGTTTACTGTATTGTTGGCAGATCCGGAGAACGCATATACGAAAATGAATGAGGGTTACTGCGGAGACGGCGGCATTCCCGGCTTCGTGATGGGATGGCTGATTCCAAATGAAAAGAATCTGAAAAAGCTCCCTGCCGCACTCGCACATGAAACCAATCATAACGTCAGATACCAGTTTATCAAATGGACGAACGACGTCACCC
>CAMWSA010000190.1 GCA_947176785.1 uncultured Lachnospiraceae bacterium | reverse complement strand
ACGATTGTACTGAAACAGCCCAAGAGTGATGACACAATCCGGGATGTGGATGTTCCCCAGAGTGTGCTGAGTGCGCTGCTTGTATTGAAAGAGATGCAGGACAGGCTGAAAAAGGAGTTGGGCTCTGATGGATATATGGATTATAACCTTACCATCTGTCAGGCCAATGGGCGTCCTATCATGACAGAACACCTGAATAAACGGTTTAAGGAAATTCTGACAGAAATGAATGACCCGGATATGAACCCCCAGGAAATTGTCTTCCACAGCCTGCGTCACACCAGTGCCACCACCAAACTTCTTATGTCAGGATGTGATTATAATTTGGTTATGCAGGCTGGCGGCTGGTCTAATCTGGAAATGCTGACCAGACGTTACGGGAAGCATTCTTTTGCAAGCGAACGTGAAAAGCTGGCTGGCAAAATGGATGAGTTTCTTGACGGCAAAGGCATAAACGAGCCACCAAAAAATAATAATGATAAGGCAGATTCTGCAGAACAAATATTGCAGCAGCTTATGAAATCCAATCCTGAACTGCTAATAGAATTTGCCAGGTCTATCCAAAATGCTAATAAAGAGTAAATCTATTAGCAGGCAAATGAACGGATAAAAATACCGTATTAGCAAAAAAGAAAAAGTCTGGTGTTTGGGAAGCCTCAAAACGGGGATTTTATTAGCAGAAAAATGGGGCGGATTATTTGAACATTTAAACATTCAACTCGTATTAGCATGTAGGTTCGATTTTCAGATGTATTAGCATATTAGCAAAACCTGATTTCAGTGCTAAAATGAAGAAAGCCGAAAACCCGCTAAAATCAAGGCTTTCGGCTATGTTCCCAGCGTTCCCGAGGTGACTCGAACACCCGACCTACCGCTTAGGAGGCGGTCGCTCTATCCATCTGAGCTACGGAAACGTGTATAAAATTGTGTGTGACTTACAACCTCATGTCCTCCAAAAAGTTTCCGTTGTAGGTTTTCTTAGGAGGCAATCGCTCTATCCATCTGAGCTACGAGGATTTGTATGAAAAATTTGCTAATACGCAAATCATTCAGCTATGAAATTGTTGATTCTACGTTGCTCCGGCAAACGAACACCTGCCGCTTTGGAAGCGGTTGACTATCCGCTGTGCTACACCAACTTAGTACCACTATTCGGAATAACCAGGAAAATTAATGAATCCCTGTAGCCAGATGGTTCCTTTAAATCTTCTTCCAATCTGGGGTTCTCCTAACATATCTATTATATTAATTGCGACGTCAAATGTCAATTCATTACAGCAAATTTTTAATAAAAAAATTTCTTCACCTGTAATTTTGTTTCGAACTTTGTTGCATTCCAAAATTTCTCCCAGCACAGAATAATGGTCGCATTCCACACCATAGGGCATAAAATAGGAGTCCACTATGCTGAATACGTCTTCCTTCTGAATTTTTCTGGATATGGTACTGTACATGTCCATATCCTCCATGGTCAGCATATCCATGGCATCTTCATCCCCCTTGCGGGCGGCGGCAATCAGATTGGTGCGATTCACGGAATCCTGTCTGATCCTCTGTTTCTGTTCTTCATCCTTTTCAATTGGAAGCAAAATACTGCCCTGGATGGACAAACCGGACAGGGTCAGGCTGGTTCCCCGAATGGGGAGTTCCCCGCAAAAATGCGCTTTCACATAAGGAATCCTGTTCTGCAAGTAAAAAATCAGGGAAATGCCCACTTTGATATCATCACACACACCTGCATAAGATTCTCTGGAGGCATGGCGTTCCACAGAGATATCTTCCATGCTGGTAATGCCACTGCCTCTTAAATATGGATAATAATATTCATATGTGAATTTGTCTTCCTCATCAAATTCTCCACAGACTGTTATACCCATGTTTTCGGCAAAGCCTTTGCTGAATTCACCCAGCATTATGTCTTCGTCATTGATGGTATAAGCCCGCTGATCCGCTGTCAGAATCACATTCTTTAGCAATTCCTTTAATTTGTTTCGATCTGTATAATCACTAAAGCCGATGGCTCTCATGAATTTGTGCAAAGGTTTCACCTTCTTCCATGCTGTTTTTCAAGATATATTTTTATGCGGGATATATTACTTCCTTTCCGCCCATGTACATGCGCAGCGCCTGAGGAATTTTAATACTGCCATCCGCCTGCACATTATTTTCCAGAAAAGCAATCAATCCCCTGGGAGTTGCCAACACAGTATTATTTAGAGTGTGTACATAATAATTTCCGTTCTCGCCTTTTGCCCGGATACCAAGACGCCTTGCCTGCGCATCTCCTAAAGTAGAACAGGAACCTACTTCAAAATATTTCTGCTGTCTGGGACTCCAGGCTTCTATGTCACAGGACTTTACCTTTAGGTCAGCCAAATCGCCGCTGCAGCACTCCAGTGTGCGCACGGGAATATCCAGACTGCGGAAAAATTCTACCGAATAACTCCACATCTTATTATACCAATTCATGGAATCTTCCGGCTCACAAAGCACAACCATCTCCTGCTTTTCAAACTGATGTACCCTATATACGCCTCTCTCCTCAATACCATGAGAACCAACCTCCTTGCGGAAGCACGGGGAATAGGAAGTCATGGTGATGGGCAGATCTTTTTTCTGCACTATTTCACCCCTGAACTTCCCTATCATGGAATGCTCGGATGTACCGATCAGAAACAGATCTTCATTTTCAATCTTATACATCATCGCTTCCATCTCGGCAAAGCTCATTACTCCGTTCACAACACTGCTGCGGATCATAAAGGGAGGAATACAATAGGTAAATCCCCTATCAATCATGAAATCCCGGGCATAACTGATCATTGCAGAATGAATCCGGGCCGCATCTCCCATCAGATAATAAAACCCGTTCCCGCTGGTGCGGCCTGCGGACTCCTTATCCAGGCCATTGATGCTGGACAATATATCAGCATGATAGGGTACTTCAAAATCAGGTACTACAGGCTCACCATATTTCTGAATTTCCACATTTTCACTGTCGTCCTTACCCACCGGCACCGAACTGTCTATAATATTTGGAATCACCATCATAATCCTGGTGACTTTCTCCTGCAATTCTTCCTTCAGCGTTTCCAGTTCCGCCAGACGTTTCGCCCCTGCAGCCACTTCAGCTTTCTTTTGCTCGGCTTCTTCCTTTTTGCCCTGGGCCATCAGTGCGCCAATTTCCTTAGACAGTTTGTTGCGCTTGGCCCGTAGATCATCGCCCTCCTGCTGCGTTTTCCTGTTCTCCGCATCCAATGCGATCACCTCATCCACCAGGGACAGTTTCTCATCCTGAAATTTTTTGCGAATATTTTCCTTCACTATCTCAGGATTTTCTCTCAGAAATTTAATGTCTATCATTTTAATCCTATCTCCTTACCGCAGGTTCTTTAACCTACTACTTTTTCTATAAAAAGATTCTGAACCTTAACCATATCCTTAATAATCTCACTTTTCACGTTGCTGCCGTCTCTGTTTTTAATAATCCGCAGTATGGGGCGATCCTGGAAATCCTTATTCTGACCCACTACTACACCAATTTCTCCTTCGCTTGTCAGCACATGCGTACCCACCGGGTAGACTGCCGTAAAGTTCAGAAAAGTGTCCACTATCTTTCCATCAAACTGTTTGTTTTTATAAAACTTCAGATACTCAACCGCCTCATGTACCTTTATTCTCTTACAACCAATGCCACAGATCATTTCATCAAAAGCATCACATACGCTTACAATCCGGCATTCCAGAGAAATATCTCTGGTTTTCAGTGGATAGCCTGATCCGTTTATCCTTTCATGATGAAGCAAAACAATATCCTTGCTGGCTTCTGACAGCCAATTCTCCCCTTCCAGGGCAGAATATCCGTAGATTGGATGCTTTTTATATTCTGAAACTTCATAATCAGGCAGTTCATCCAGGCTTTTATTGGAAAAATCATGCGTCTGATACCGCAAACCGATATCATGAAGCAGACAGGCCACTCCAATATCATGAATCTTTTCAGCAGGGAGTTCCAATTTTAGTGCTGTCAATATAGCCAGAGAACAGATGCTGATAGAATGCTCATATATATCTGCATTTCTCTGTTTTATATCATACACCTTTTCAACTACCTGGTCCTTCTCGAGTATATTGCTAATGATATTATCTGCCGTTTTACTCAGTTCTTTCAAATTTCCATTGCGTTTGTAGGTATGCTTCTCAAGGATCTCTTTAACCTTCTTCTTAACTGAGCATTCTATTTCCGTTTTTAGAATCAGGCTCTCATAACTCTCCTCCTCCTCATGGATGCAGACCTCCTTGATTCCCAAATCCTTCAACTTTTCAATATAATCCACACGGATAACTGCCTCTTCCGGCAAAATGGTCTGATAGTCCCAGGTAGTCAGATCTCTGGCTAAAACTTCGTTTCCTACCAATTCCTCTACTTTTCTGACAATCATTTTTACCTCTACCCACATATTGCAGACTAACCTGCAATAATGTATTCATACCCATGCTTTTTTGTTATGCTTGCTTCTTTTCCTCTCCCATGGCTATAGCTAATGCTTTTTCCTCTTCTTTTCCTAGAGTTATGGAACATTCTCCCGCAATTATTGCCTTAGTATAGGAATAGCAGCCATCCGTACTATGTACGGAATTGATAATAAAACCATCATTGTTTTCATTGAGCAGGGCAAGGCTGAAGCTTAACTTTCCACCCATTTGTTGAAAAGCATCATATTTTACCAGCCCCATCTTTTGATAAGTTGTCTCCAACCGCTTATACAAGGTCTGAATATCTTTTTTATTCTTATCGGTATTAATCTTAAGAAATTTATTATCTTCAAAAAGAGCAATGATATCCTGTTCCAGGCTTACTCCATCCTTACCCAAAATGAATTTATCAAGACGCCGCTTCAACTTCTGCGTCTTTACAATAAGGCAAATCATTACGATCAATAATATGGTTAACAACGCTGTCATACCGATGAGAAAATATCCTATATCTATATTACCCAAACCTATGGTATTTAACAATTCACTGTATCCTGTGTTGTTCATATTTACCTCTACCCACATATCGCGGGCCTCGCCTGCGATATTGTACCAATCATTATTTAGAAGTTTTACTTCCAAACTTACCTCTTCCCGCATATCGCGGGCCTCGCCTGCGATATTGCACCGATCAGTATTTGGAAGTTTTACTTCCAAACTTTCCTCTTCCCGCATATCGCGGGCTTCGCCTGCGATATTGCACCAATCAGTATTTGGAAGTTCTACTTCCAAACTTTCCTCTTCCCGCATATCGCGGGCCTCGCCTGCGATATTGCACCAATCAGTATTTGGAAGCTTTACTTCCAAACTTTCCTCTGCCCAGCATACTACAGGTTAATCCCGTGATATTGCATTAATAACTAACCCCTTTTTCCAATCATATCCAAAATCCGTTCCAGGTCTTCATGACTGTAAAATTCAATCTCAATTCTACCGATCCCTTCACCCTTAGAAGTCACTGCTACCTTTGTACTCAGTTTTTGTTTTAACCTTTCCTCTATATCCAGATAGATTGCCTGCATAGCCTTGTCATCCAGCTTTTTTGTCCTGACAGGTTTATGCAGATTTTTCACCATTTTTTCAACATCTCTGACACTGAGTTTTTCGTCAAATATTTTCTGAGCCAGATTGTACTGCTCTTCCTCATCCTCTACAGCCAGAAGGGCTCTCGCATGACCAGTACTAATCATATCATCAATAACCATCTGCTGTACCCTGTCTCCCAGCTTCAGCAGACGAATGGAATTGGTCACTGCAGCCCGGCTCTTGGATACTCTTTCCGCAACCTCATCCTGTTTTAGATTAAACTCCTCCAGCAGACGTTTGTATGCCTGGGCCTCCTCAATAGGATTTAAGTCCTCTCTCTGAATATTCTCGATCAGCGCTATCTCCACAATCTCCTGATCAGAATAATTTTTTATTATAACAGGTACTTCCTTCAATCCGGCAAGCCTGGCGGCTCTCCATCTTCTCTCACCTGCTATGATTTCATAATGATCTTTTCTGTCCTGTACTAAGATAGGTTGCAGCAGGCCAAACTGCCTGATAGAATCTGCCAACTCCTGAAGCTTATCTTCATCGAAAAATTTACGGGGCTGTTTTCTGTTTGGCTCCACTTTAGTGATTGCTACAGTGGTCTCTGGAGATTCTTCCCTTGCATCCGCCTTCTGCTTTTTCTCTTTTGTTTCTCCGACAATATTTGGAATCATCACATCCAAACCCTTACCCAATCCTCTCGACGCTGCCATAGCCTCATTCCTTTCTTATTGCAGTCCCGCATGTCTCTGGAATATACTGTTTAGAATTCCTCGTTTTTGAGAATCAATTCCTTAGCCAATTCAATATATGCTTCTGATCCGGCTGATTTGGGATCATAAATGGTAATTGGCTGTCCATAACTGGGGGCTTCTGCCAGACGAATATTCCTTGGAATCAATGTCTTAAATATGTACTGTGTCAGGTTGCTCTTGACATTTTCCACCACCTGCATAGACAGGTTTGTACGAGAATCGTACATTGTAAAAATAACACCCTCCATCTCCAACTCAGGATTCAGTCTTTCCTTCACCAGATTTATTGTATGGATTAACTGACTAAGTCCTTCCAGCGCATAATATTCACATTGAATAGGAACCAATACGGAATTTGCAGTCGTCATGGAATTGATAGTAAGCATATTTAATGAAGGAGGGCAGTCAATAATGATATAGTCATATTTATCCACTACAAAATCCACTGCATTTCTAAGTATAAATTCTTTGCGATCTACCCCGATCAACTCAATCTCTGCGGCCGCCAGATTTACATTGGAAGGAATAACAGATACATTAGGAATGACATCTGTTATAATGCAGTCATTAATTGTACACTCCTCCAGGATCAATTCATAGATGGTTTCATCCAGGTTATTCTTATCAATGCCAAAGCCACTGGTGGTATTACCTTGAGGATCCGTATCAATTACCAGGACCTTCTTATCCTTTGCCGCCAGGGCGGCTGACAGATTAATTGATGTCGTAGTTTTTCCCACGCCACCTTTTTGATTTGCGACTGCAATAATTCTACCCATAGATTTATATTACCTTTCTCATTATGTAACTTTTTTGTAGTGCCTTTCCATTATATCACTAATAGAG